>JBAVIQ010000354.1:0-6426 GCA_049687035.1 Steroidobacteraceae bacterium | reverse complement strand
GCGTCGAACTGCTGCTGGCCGCGTTCGACGACGTGGGTCGTTGCGCCGACGCCGTTGGCCAGGTGATCGCCGCCGGCATCGTCCCGGCCGGACTCGAAATGATGGACGCACCCGCGATCAGGGCGGCAGAGGCCTTCGCCGGTTGCGGCTACCCGCTGGACGCGCAGGCGCTGCTGCTCTGCGAAATCGATGGACTGCCCGCCGACGTCGACGACGAACTCGGCCGCGCCCGTGCCGTGCTCGAAGCCGCCGGTGCGACGAGCGTGCGCGTCGCCAGGGACGCAGACGAGCGGAGCCGAATGTGGTCGGGACGCAAATCGGCTTTCCCCGCGGTGGGTCGCCTCGCTCCCGACTACTACTGCATGGACGGCACCATCCCGCGCCGTCGCCTGGCGGACGTGCTGGCACAGATCTCGACGCTGTCGACGACCTATCGCCTCGACGTGGCCAACGTCTTTCATGCGGGCGACGGCAACCTGCACCCGCTGATCCTGTTCGACGCCGGCAAGGACGGCGAACTGCAACGTGCGGAACGCTTCGGCGCCGATATCCTCGAAGCTTGCGTCGCTGCGGGCGGCACCGTGACAGGGGAACACGGCGTCGGCGTCGAGAAGCTCGGGCCGATGTGCTCGCAGTTTGGTGCCGCAGAGCTCGAGGCCTTCCACGCACTGAAGCTTGCCTTCGATCCCGCGGGCCTGCTCAATCCCGGCAAGGCCGTGCCCACCCTCGCCCGCTGCGCTGACTATGGCGCCCTGCGGGTGCACGGTGGCCAGTTGCCGCATTCGCACTTGCCGAGGTTCTGACGGAGATGGCGTTGATCGAGACGCCCCCTGGGCGGGACCTCACCAACGCGCTGGTCGAGCGCGTGCTTGCGGCATCGAATGCAAGAACGCCGTTGCGGATCGTCGGCGGCGATACCAAGCGCTTCTATGGACGGCCGGTCGCGGGCGAGGCGCTTGCTCTGGCCGGTCATCACGGAGTCCTGCGTTACGATCCGGCCGAGCTCGTGATCACCGCGCGCGGCGGCACGACGCTTGCCGACATCGAGGCGCTGCTTGCCCGACACGGGCAACGCCTGCCTTTCGAGCCGCCGTCCTTCGGGCCGATGGCCACGCTGGGTGGCACGGTGGCCGCTGGACTCGCCGGTCCTGCGCGGGTCGCCCGGGGTCCGGTGCGCGATCACGTCCTCGGCGCCCGACTGCTGACCGGCGACGGCCGCGTGCTCAAGTTCGGCGGCGAAGTCATGAAGAACGTTGCCGGTTACGACGTCTCACGCCTGCTCGCCGGGTCGCTCGGCATCCTCGGCGTGCTGCTCGAGGTGTCACTCAAGGTGCTGCCGGTCGCCCGCGGTACCCGCACTCTGCGACGGCACGTCGACGCGCAAGTTGCCATCGGCCTGCTCGGCGCGGTCGTTCAAAACGGCATGCCGATCACCGGCAGTTTCTGGAGCGCCGGCGAACTGTACGTGCGCCTGGAAGGCTCCTCAGCGGGCCTGGACGAGGTGGTGCCGACGATCGGCGGCGAATTGCTGGACGAGTCGGCTGCTGCCTCGCTCTGGCACAGCGTTCGCGAACAGACCCATCCGTACTTCGTCTGCGCGCGCCCGCTGTGGCGACTCTCGCTGCCGGCGACGGCGGCCAGCGCTGCGCTGCTCCGGGCAGATCGGGTTGCGTTCGAATGGAACGGCGCACAGGCCTGGCTCAGCGGAGTGGAGCGGGAGGCGATCGAACCGATCACCCGGACAGCGGGCGGTCATGCCACCCTCTTCCGTCGCGACGACGCAACAGACGGCGCGACCGGCGAAGTCTTCGCGCCGCTGCCAGCACCCATGCTCGACCTGCATCGCACCGTGAAGCGCGTCTTCGATCCGGCCGGTATCCTGAACCCGGGCCGGATGTACGCGGACCTCTGAGACGGCGACGATGTATTCCAAACCCGCCGACTCGCTCGCCGCTTCGCCGCTCGCAGGGGAGGCACGCGACCTCCTGCGCAACTGCGTGCACTGCGGCTTCTGCCTGCCCGCCTGCCCGACGTACCGCATCACCGGCAGCGAGCTCGACAGCCCACGCGGCCGCATCTACCTGATCAAGGAGATGCTGGAACACGGCGGCGCAACCGCAACCGCACGCACTCACCTCGACCGCTGCCTGACCTGCCGCGCCTGCGAGACCGCCTGCCCTTCGGGCGTGCAGTTCGGCAGGCTCGCCGACCTCGGGCGCGAACTGATCGAACACCTGCCACCCTCGCGACGCGACGCAGGAACGCGGTTCGTCCGTCTTGCGCTCGCCAAGGTCGCCACCCGGCGCGAACTGTTCACGCCCCTGGTGCGAATCGGCCAGGCGCTACGGCCGGCGCTGCCCGGTGCACTCAAGACGCTGGTCCCGACCAGGGCAGCGGGCCGCTCGGCGACGCGCGACATGCTTGCCTGGCCCACGGCACGGCATGCCCGACGCATGGCGGTACTCGAAGGCTGCGTGCAACCGGGACTTGCACCGCAGATCAATGCGGCGGCGGCGCGGGTGCTCGACCGGCTAGGTATCTCGCTGGTCGCCGCTCGCGACGTCGGCTGCTGCGGCGCGCTGGAACACCACCTCGGGCGAGCCGACGCGGCGCTGGACCAGGTCCGTCGCAACGTCACGGCGAGCGAGCGCCTGCTGGACGGAGGTTGCCAGGCGATCGTCAGCACGGCCAGCGGCTGCGGCACGTTCGCGAAGGACTACGGCCACGTACTCCGTCATGCAGACGCGTCGATCTCGGCGGCCGGTTCGCGGGTCAGCGCCGCGACACGCGATCTCTGCGAAGTCATCGATCCGTCGGCGCTCGCAGACGTGGTCGCCGCCGCCAGGGAGACGCGCGAGCCGGTCCGCGTCGCCTGGCAGGCACCCTGCTCGCTGCAGCATGGGCAGCGATCATCGACGACGGGCAAGGTCGAAGCACTGCTGCGTGCCGCCGGCTGCGAACTCGTGGCCACGCGCAACCCGACACTGTGCTGCGGCTCGGCAGGCACGTACTCGATCCTGCAGCCGGAACTCGCGCGCGAGCTGCGCATGCGCAAGCTCGACTCGCTGCTCGGCGACCGACCGACGGCGATCGCGACCGCCAACATCGGCTGCCTCGAGCACCTGCGTCAGGCAAGTCCCGTGCCCGTTCGGCACTGGATCGAGATCGTCGACTCGATCCTCTTCGCTTAAAACGAATTCTCAGCGACGTGGAGCGTTGCTGTGACGAATACATGCCTACGTCGCAGGTCGCACGCCGCGCGCGTCACAACGTCGCAGAAGCGCTCGTAAGGCAAGAATCGAAGAGTGCGTGCGCTCGATCGACCGTGGCGGCGGCGAATCGGTGCCTCGATCGCTGTCAGCTCGTCATCTTGTGCGCGACGACGACGTAGCGCGGGGTGCGCGTCGTCGGCAACGCGTTTACTGTGGTCATGCGTTCCACGGCTGCGACGCGGAAGCCGCATGCTTCGAGCAGGTAGGGTGTCGCAGCCATCGACTGCGATGCCGAGAGCGGCAAAGCGTCGACTTCTTCCTCCCAGCGACCGGCCCAGCCATCGCGTCCGTAGAGCCCGTCGATGATGACGACGGTGCCGGCAGGCTTCAGCCAGTGATGCCAATGACGGAACGCGAGCAGCGGATCGAAGAGCCCATTCACGACTTGCCGCGACACGATGGCGTCGAACTGTGCCGCCCCGAATCGATCACGATCCTGAGGTTCATCGCAGAACCCGTTGATCGCTCTGACGTTTGCGAGCTCGGGTCTCGCCTGCAGAAGGTCCAGCATCGCTGCGGAGGGCTCGAGCGCGGTGAGTTCGATGCCCGGCAGCCGCCGTAGCATCGAGCACATCACGCCGGTACCGGCTCCGACGTCGAGGACGTTCGCGCCGGGCGCGAGTTGCACGACCCGGCCCAGGTCGGTGAGGTACGCGCCCTCTTCATCGGCGGTGAGCCAGCCGAGCCCCTGCTGCTCGCCGTACGCCCGGGCCTCGGCCGCATCGTACTTGCCGACGGCGCGTCGCCGCGCCGCGATCCGGCGTTCATGCCAGTCCATCCGACCTCTCCATCTCCAGTTGCTCATGGGCGAAGTGCGGATTCTCGATGATGCCCAACCGGTTGCCGAAAGGATCACGCACGGCCGCGACGCGGATGCCCTCGCCGACGTCCTGCACGGCATCCAGCACTTCGGCACCGAGTTCAACCAGCCGGGCCAGCGCGTCGGCCGCATTCGCAACGCCCCACAGCGGTTGGGGACCTGCCGTGCCAGGCGTGCCGTCGGGCACGAGACCCAGTTCGAACCCGCCAACGTTGAAGCCGACGTAGAACGGCTGGTCGAAATACGGCGCATGCCCGACCACCGTCGAGTACCACGCTTTCGCCGCCTCGAGGTCCTTGACTGGGTAGATGGCTGTGCGCAGTCCAAGCAACATGATGACCTCCCTGTAGTCAGCCCTTCACCTCGACGGCGAGGACACGCGGGTGGATCGTGCCAAAATTCTGCACCTGGTGCGGACCGCAGCATAGCGAACCCGGGACGCCGTCCGTACTAGAGGCGTCTTCCTCCGGCACACGCCGCGATCAACTGCTCCAGCCGGCGCGCACGGGTCTCGGGTCGTTTCGCGGCAGTGATCCGGTGCAGCACAGTCCGGCGATAACCCGCCGGAGCCGATTCGAAGTATTTCCAGGCGGCCTTGTCGCGCCGGAACCGTCGTTGCTCCTCCTCGGTGAGCTGCACGTCGTCACCCTTCTCGTAGGAATAGACGCTCGTCCTGGCCTCGGTGCGGCGCTGGTACGCAGCAAGACCCGCGGGCTGCATCCGGCCCTGCGCGAGCAGGCTTTCGGCCTTCGCGACGTTCACGGCACTCCAGATCGAACCCGCTTTGCGTGGCGTGAACCGGATCAGGTACGACTGGCCGTCGATGCGCTTGCGGACACCGTCGATCCAGCCGAAACACAGAGCTTCATCGACCGAGTCCGGCCAGCTCATGCTTGGGCGGCCCGAGTCGACCTTGTGGAACCCGACGATCAGTTCGCTCGTCGTGGCCGCATTCCGTTCGAGCCAAAGTCGGAAGGCGGCGGCTGTGGCGAAGAACGTCGGTTGCATCAGCGGAGCCCGGCACAGCCCGCGCCGAACGCGCTGCCCGTGCGTCGCTGGCACTCGAGACAGTGGCAGACCGAGATGCGCACCGGCTCGCCGGTCGTCGTGACCGTAAGCTGTCCGCAGCTGCAGGAGGCTGAGCGCACGTTCTTCTGCTCCATGGCCGTCGTATCCGTCCGCTCAGACCCTCTTGCCCGGAGAGTTCCTCACCTTGCTGTGGGCCAGCAGCCGGAACTTCCGGTTGCGGTCCGTGAGCTTCCTGGCGCTGTCGTCACCATCGACGATGACGACTCTCGGATCGAGGTCCTTGAGTTCGGACGGCTCGAGCCAGGCCTCGCCGAGCACGATGATCTTGTCGCCAGGCTGGAAGTGCCGCGCCGGCGGCCCGTTGAGTTCGACGCGGCCGCTGCCCTTGGGAGCGGCGATCACGTACGTCTGCCAGAACACGCCATTCGCGACGTTCGTGATGTTGACGTATTGATAAGGCTGCAGATCGCTGGCATCGAGCAGCGCCTGGTCGATCGTGATCGAGCCGACGTAATCGAGGTCGGCCCGGGTCACGGTCGCGCGGTGGATCTTGGACTTGCACGCTCGGATCAACATGGGTGACTGGGCCTCGCCTGGACTGTTGTCTTCAGTGTCGCAGGCTCAGGCGCCAGCCGAAAGCGCCAGTGCGTGCAGCTTCAAGACCGTAGCCCAGTTGCGGGTCGTGACTGCCTGGCCTGACTTGCCGAGGAGCGCCGCACCGGCCTTGCTTTCGAGCAGCCCCACGGCGCACAGCAGATAGGCGGCGTGGCTGCCGACAGCAAACTGCTCCGTTGGAACCACGAACGATTCGATCTTGCGCAGGCTTGCCAGCTGCTCAGCGCCCTGCACGAACGCCACCAGCAGGCGGGAGTGATCCGCCTCCGTGAACTGCAGTGAGTTGCCGGCCACGATGGCGCTCAGTTCCTGCGCGGATTTCACGACGACGGGAACGTCGAACTCGAATCGCTCAGCGAGCGAGCGGGCAATCGCTGCGGCGCACGCTGCGGCCGACTGGGCAGTCGACCTGAAGACGGCATTGCCGCTGTTCAACAAGGTCACGACGTCGGTGCAGCCCTGGCCCGCCAGGACGTCGCGCATTGTCGCCATGGGCACGCGCTTGGCTTTGCCGACATTCACACCGCGCAGGAGGGCGACGTAGGTGGGCATGGCGGTCGCAATCCAGCGCGCGACCTGCGCTACGTCGCGTCGGGTCGTGGCGGCGGGAACGCGTCCTTGAACGTGAACGCGTGGGCGGTCGCGCCGTTGGCGCGCAGGTATTCGAGTCGTTTGGCGGCCTCCGCGACC
>JBAVIQ010000353.1:0-5104 GCA_049687035.1 Steroidobacteraceae bacterium | reverse complement strand
GCGGATGGTGGATGCCCGCCAGGTCGCGTACCTGCAGGCGCTCGGCGTGGACGTCTACGTGCCGCGCAGCGCGCCGCCGTTGCCTGCAGAGGTTGTCGTCGATGCGCCACCGGCGGCACTTGCCCCGGCAAACAAAGCTGCAGCGTCACCCACTGTGGCGGCCAACCTCGATTGGGATGAATTGCGGACCGCCGTCGCCGCTTGCCAGCGGTGTGACTTGCATGCCACGCGCACGCAAACGGTGTTCGGAGTCGGCAACCACCACGCCCGCTGGATGTTCATCGGCGAAGCGCCGGGTGCCGAGGAAGACAAGCAGGGTGAGCCGTTCGTCGGCCGCGCGGGGCAGTTGCTGACGTCGATGATTCGCGCGCTCGGCCTGCGCCGGGAGGACGTGTTCATCGCGAACGTACTCAAGTGCCGTCCGCCCGACAATCGTGATCCGAAGCCGAGTGAGGCGGTCAGCTGCCGCGGTTTCCTGGAACGGCAGGTTGCCCTGGTCAATCCGACGCTGGTGATCGCGGTGGGCCGCATCGCGGCCCAGAACCTGCTGGCCACGGAGACACCCATCGCCAAGCTGCGCGGCAAAGTGCACTCGTTCGGCGCGCAAGCGTGGCCCGTGGTCGTGACTTATCACCCGGCCTACCTGTTGCGAAGTCCCGGCGAAAAGCGCAAGTCCTGGCAGGACCTGCTGCATGCCAGGCAACTGTTCAGCCGGCTCGAGCAGGAGTCAGCCAGCGGAAGCCAGGCGTGAGTTCGGCCGAGATCACCCCGGAGCCCGCTGCCGGGAATCTAGTCCGGTTTCGCGCGATGACGCCGTTCGACGTGCCGGGTGTCGGTGCGGTCGAGCGGTCCTCGTACCCGTTCCCCTGGAGCGAGAGCATCTTCCGCGATTGCCTGCGCGTCGGTTACCTCTGCCGCGTGGCGGAGAGCGCAGGTGAAGTCGTCGCCTACGGCATCGTGGCAATGGGCGCGGGCGAGGCGCACGTGCTCAATGTCTGCGTGGCCCCGGCCGTCCGTGGCCGCGGCATCGGCCGCCGCATGCTGCTGCTGCTGATCGAGCGCTCGGTCCAGGCGGGCATGCAGGACGTGTTCCTCGAGGTGCGACCGTCGAATCTGCACGCGATCGCGCTGTACCAGTCGCTGGGGTTCGTCGAGGTCGGGCGCCGGCGCGGCTATTACCAGGCCGAGGTCGGGCGCGAGGATGCGTTGGTTCTCAAGCTGTCATTGCCGGTAAAATCCAGCGGATGAATCAACCGCTCGACGAAGTGGCGCGTCGCCGCACCTTCGCCATCATTTCGCACCCGGACGCCGGCAAGACCACCCTCACCGAAAAGCTGCTGCTGTTCGGGGGTGCGATCCAGCTTGCAGGTACCGTCAAGGGCCGCAAAGCCACGCGTCACGCGACTTCCGACTGGATGGCGCTCGAACAGCAGCGCGGCATTTCCGTGACCTCGAGCGTCATGCAGTTCCCGTACCAGGGACGCATGGTCAACCTGCTCGACACGCCGGGCCACGAGGACTTTTCCGAAGACACCTACCGCACGCTCACCGCGGTCGACTCGGCGCTCATGGTCATCGACTGCGCGAAGGGCGTCGAAGAGCGCACTATCAAGCTGATGGAAGTCTGCCGGCTGCGCGACACGCCGATCATGACGTTCATCAACAAGCTCGATCGCGAAGGCCGCGAGCCGACCGAGCTGCTCGACGAAATCGAGCGCGTGCTGAAGATCACGTGCGCACCGGTCACCTGGCCGATCGGCATGGGTCGCGCGCTCGCCGGCATCTATCACCTGCTCGAAGACCGCATTTACGCCTACCAGGCGGGCGAGAAGGGCCGCGCGGGCACCAACGAAATCATCGAGGGGATCGACAGTGCCGAGGCGACCGAATTCCTCGGCGACCGCGCGCAGGCATACCGTGACGAAGTCGAGCTCGTGCGGGGCGCGTCGCACACGTTCGATCTCGAGGAATATCGCGCAGGACGGCAGACGCCGGTCTTCTTCGGCTCGGCGATCAATAACTTCGGCGTCACCGAGCTGCTGTCCGCGTTCGTGGCGATCGCGCCGGCTCCCCAGGCGCGCGAGACGACCACGCGCACGGTCGATCCGCACGAGGAAGCGCTCGCTGGCTTCGTCTTCAAGATCCAGGCGAACATGGATCCGGGCCATCGCGACCGCATCGCGTTCATGCGCATCTGCGCGGGTCGCTACCGCAAGGGCATGCGGCTTTTCCACGTGCGCCACGGCAAGGAGATTCGCGTCGGCGACGCAGTGACGTTCCTCGCGGCCGACCGGCAGCACACCGATGAGGCCTATGCCGGCGACATCATCGGCCTGCACAACCACGGCACGATCAACATTGGCGACACGCTCACCGAGGGCGAGAAGATCATGTTCACTGGCATCCCGAACTTCGCGCCGGAGCTGTTCCGTCGCGTGGTGCTGCGGGATCCGCTGCGCATGAAGGCACTGCAGAAGGGCCTCGACCAGCTGTGCGAGGAGGGCGCCACGCAGCTGTTCCGGCCGCTGCGCAACAACGACCTGATCCTGGGCGCCGTCGGCCAGCTGCAGTTCGACGTCGTCGCGTTCCGCCTGCAGGACGAATACTCGGTGCAGGCCAGCTGGGACGCCATCAGCGTCTACACCGCGCGCTGGGTGTACTGCCAGGACCCGAAGAAGCTCGCCGAATTCCGCGACAAGGCCCACGACAACCTCGCGCTCGATCATTCCGGCGCGCTGGTCTATCTCGCGCCGACCCGCGTCAACCTGCAGCTGACGCTCGAGCGCTGGCCCGACCTCACCTTCCGTGAAACGCGCGAGCACCTGGCGAGCGCGGCGTGAGCCGGGAGTGAGCAGCAAGGCTGTCCTGCGTCGCCGGCCGGTCCTGTCCTGGGCGCTGTACGACTGGGCCAACTCTGCGTTCGCCTGCACGGTCATGGCCGGCTTCTTTCCGGTCTTTTTCAAGCAGTACTGGAACGCGGGCGTCGTCGCCACCGAGAGCACGTTTCGACTTGGCGTCACCAGCGGCATTGCAAGCCTGATCGTCGCGCTGCTGGCGCCCGTCCTCGGTGCGATTGCTGACCGCAGCAGTTCGCGTGTGCGGCTGCTGCTGATGTGCACGATTCTCGGCGCCGCAGCCACGGCCGGCCTCGCACTGGTCGCGCAGGGCCACTGGCTGGGTGCGGCGGTCCTCTACATCGTCGCATCCCTCGGCTTCTGGGGCGGCATCGTCTTCAACGATTCATTGTTGCTGCACGTGGCCGAACCCGACGAATACGACGTCGTCTCCGGATTCGGCTATGCGCTCGGCTACCTCGGCGGTGGGCTGCTGTTCGCCGTGAACGTGTTCATGACCCTGCAGCCCGCGCTGTTCGGGCTGGCCGATGCGGGCGAAGCAGTGAGAATGTCGTTCGTCATGACGGGCATCTGGTGGTTCGTGTTCGCGCTGCCGTGCGTGTTCTTCGTGCAGGAGAAGGCGTCGGAGAGAGTGGCCGTCGGCGTGCGGGACGCGGTGCGGCTCGGCTTCGGCGAATTGCGCCACACCCTCGGTGAGATCCGCCGCTACAAGTCGCTGATGCTGTTCCTGATCGCGTACGTCCTGTACATCGACGGCGTGAACACCATCATCAAGATGGCGATCGACTACGGGATGTCGCTGGGCCTGGACCAGGGCGGCCTGATCAAGGCGCTGCTGCTCACGCAGTTCGTGGGTTTCCCCGCGGCGCTCGCCTACGGCTGGATCGGGCGCCGCATTGGCGCGCTCAACGGCATCTTCATCGCGCTGGCCGTCTACATCGCGGCCACGTGCTTCGCGTATTTCGTCGATGACGTGTCCGACTTCTTCCTGCTCGCCGTCGTGATCGGGCTGGTGCAGGGCGGCATTCAGTCATTGAGCCGCAGCTACTACGGCCGCCTGGTGCCGGAAGGCAAGTCGTCGGAGTTTTTCGGCTTCTACAACATGATGGGCAAGGCGTCGGCGATCGTCGGTCCGATCCTCGTGGGCGTGACTGCCGCGGTCACGCACGATCAGCGCCTGTCGATTCTCTCGATCCTGCTGCTGTTCATCAGTGGCGGCTGGATGCTGATGATTGCGGCGCGCAGCGCCCGGGCCGACGCAACGCTCGCGCGGTAGATCCGTCCGGACTTTCTGCCAGGCTCGGTAACCGAATCCTGTTGGTCGGAGGACGGAACCGGGGTACAAAGCAGACATTCGCGCAGGCGCAAAATCGGCCAGAAGCAGCCACAGAACTCAGGCACCGAAAGCGGTCGTTCCGCATCGCACCCGAAGGAGCCGGCCGCCGGCCAACCAGCGTCATGTTCCTGCTCGCTAGCCGAAACGGATCGAGGCGGTCGGTCCCGGCCATTCGGCGGGCCGTGTCAGCACCACTCTAAGGCGCCATCGTCTCCGCGCTGACCTCCCAGCCGGCTTCGATGCCGCCGGGCAGCATCTGGCCGCGGTCCTCGCCGACCTCGGCGTCGATGAGCCGGTTCAGCTTCTCATTCATCGCCATGACCAGGTCTCGCTGCGAGCCTTGCTTCATCGCGACATTCGTCATCTCGAGCGGATCGGCCTGCAGGTCGAACAACTCGACGTCGTTGAATCGATAGAGGTCCTCGAGCGTCGTCGGCCGGTTGTGCTGCCGGGGAGAGAAGTACCGGGAGAAGACATACCGACCGTCATACACGGAACGCACGGCGCCGCGTTTGCGCATGTCCGGCACCATCCCGGCCTCCTTGAGCTTCTTCGGATCCCCGCCCTGCTGGATGAAGGCGACGGCCTTCAACAGGTAGTCGCCGTCGAGGTACGCGAACATGTTGTAGTTGAACAGCACGCCGTCGTGAATCGCATTGATGTTGGCCTGGTCGGGATTCGCGAGCAGCCCGGACAGGTCCTTGCCGGGCAGGTCCTTGACGATCGATGCGCGACGATCCGCCGCTACGCCCGTCATTGCAACGAGCGTGGGGGCGATGTCGACATGCGAGGTGATGGCCTGACACCTCCGGCCGCCAGCATAGGCCGGATGGCTGATCACGAGCGGCACGTTGTTCTGTTCGCGATATGCCACCGCGCCTTTGGCATGCAGCTGGTGGGCTCCATCCATGTC
>JBAVIQ010000352.1:0-1825 GCA_049687035.1 Steroidobacteraceae bacterium | reverse complement strand
GGCCATAGACCAGCCATAACGCGACACCGAGCGTGAACAGGCTGTACATGCGCAACGAGACGCCGCTCAGGTCGCGCGTCTGCCAGGATTTCAGGACTTGCGGGACGAATGCAGCGGTCGTCAGGGCGCCGGCGGCGAAACCAACGGTATCGATCAGCGTGAGCGGCATGCGCGTAGCATGCTGCCTGTCCGGTCGGACGTCCATAACTGGTTGATTTGCAATCGATTACAACCAGAATGATCGTGCCGGGTGCATCGCCGCCCCGCCGGGGTCGCGAGCGGCTAAACTGCGCGGCCCCATGCAGACCCACCCCCACGTTTACGTCGATGCCGACGCCTGTCCCGTCAAGCCAGAGGCCGTGAAGGTCGCTGAGCGACACGGGCTGGCCGTCACGTTCGTCGCCAACGCCTGGCTGCAGCTGCCCCGCGCACCGCGCATGCGTATGCACGTGGTCACCGGTGCGTTCGACGCCGCCGACGACTGGATCGTCGAGCAGGTCGTGCCAGCCGACGTGGTCGTGACTGCGGACATTCCGCTCGCTTCGCGGTGTCTCAAGAAAGGAGCGTGGGTGTTGGGGCCCGCGGGCAAGCCGTTCACTGCCGACAACATCGGCAATGCGCTGGCGAACCGGGAGCTGATGTCCGACCTGCGCGCGTACGGCGTGGGCGGTGGTCCACCGCCGTTCGGTCCGCGTGATCGTTCCCGGTTTCTGGAGGCGCTCGAGCTCGCCGTCCGCGAGGCCAAGCGCCAGCGAGCTGGCAGCGTTGCTGCGTCCGTTACTCCTCCTGCCCTGGCGCCCTGATGCTTTCCACGACCAATCTCTCGATCCAGTTCGAAGCCAAGCCGCTGTTCGAGCACGTCTCCGTCAAGTTCAGCGATGGCAACCGTTACGGCCTGATCGGCGCCAACGGCAGTGGCAAGTCCACGCTGATGAAGATCCTGGGCGGCGAACTGGAGCCAAGCTCCGGCGACGTCGTGCTGCAGACCGGCATGCGCATGGGCAAGTTGAACCAGAACCAGTTCGCCTACGAAGACGAGCGCGTGCTGGATGTCGTGATGCAGGGCCACGCTGAAATGTGGCAGGCCATGCGTGAGCGCGACCTGATCTACGCCAATGCGGAAGCGACCGACGCAGACTACATGCGAGCCGCCGAGCTCGAAGGCAAGGTCGCCGAGTACGACGGCTATACAGCCGAAGCACGGGCGGGCGCGATCCTGATCGACGCGGGCATCGACGAGTCGAAGCACAACCTGCCGATGCGCGAGATCCCGCCGGGCCTGAAGCTGCGCGTGTTGCTGGCGCAGGCGCTGTTTTCACGGCCGGACGTGCTGCTGCTCGACGAACCGACCAACAACCTCGACATCCACTCGATCGGCTGGCTCGAGCGCACGATCAACGCCTACGACGCGACCATGATCATCATCAGCCACGACCGGCACTTCCTGAACCAGGTGTGCACGCACATCGCCGACCTCGACTACCAGCAGCTCAAGATCTACCCGGGCAACTACGACGACTTCATGCTCGCGTCGGTGCAGGCGCGACAGCGCGTCGAAGCGTCGAACGCCAAGGCGAAGGCGCAGATCTCGGACCTGCAGGAATTCGTGCGCCGCTTCTCGGCCAATGCGTCGAAGGCGCGGCAGGCCACGTCGCGCAAGCGCCAGCTCGAGAAGATCAAGATCGAGGAGATCCGTCCGTCGTCGCGGCAGAACCCGTACATCCGCTTCGAGCAGGCGAAGAAGCTCTACCGTTCGGCAGTGACGGTCGACGGCCTGACCTTCCGTTACCCGGGCGCCGACAAGGACATCTTTACCAACCTCAAG
>JBAVIQ010000351.1:0-3956 GCA_049687035.1 Steroidobacteraceae bacterium | reverse complement strand
ATGTAACCGGCCGGCACGAGGTACCAGTCGTCGCGACGGTTGCGCCGCGCCTCGACCAGCTGGCGAAAGCGTTCGGTGTCGGTGCGCAGGATTTCCAGGTTCTCGCGCTCCGCCGCCGGCACGTCCGCCGCGACACGAACACTCGTGATCGGCACGTTCTGTTCGGCCTTTTCGTAGAAACCCATCGGACCGGATCCACGCGGCTGCGTGGCCAGCAGTTCCATGCCTTTCACCACGCGCCCCACCAGCGCAATGTTGCGGTCGAGCTGGCGCGGAGCGTGACCCGTGACCACGTAGAGTTCCGCGCCGCTGCCGCTGTCGGCCTCGTTGCCGCGGCCGGCACCCACCATCGCGTAACAGTGGGCCAGCCAGGCCTCGCCCCTGGCGGGGTCGCGACCGGCGGGGAAGCCCTGGCTGAACCCGACCTCGGGCGCGTAACCGTCGCGGTCCGGCAGCGGGTCGAAGGCGAGCGCAGGTGTCATCTTGACCGTGAACTCGGGCGGCAGCTTGTCGCGGGCTGTACCCAGGCTGCGCTTGCCGTCCGGGTCGCCCCACTGCACGACGAAATTGTCTTGTGAGCGGACGATTGCCAGGCCGTCGAAGTATTTCCCGCGCGCGAGCTGGCGCAGATTGTCCGCATGTTGCGGTGCAAAGGCGGGGGCGAGCTCGATCACCACCCTTCCCTGCGGCAGCTGCAGGTACAACGTGTTCTCAGGATCGAGCGGGCGCCAGTCGGCGGGCGTGGTCGCCGCCAGGATTTCGCTCATCGTGCGCGGAGGTGAACCTGGTGCCGGAGGAGGCACCGGGTCGGCCGCCAGTGCCGGGACAGCAGTCAGCGCAACCGCCAGGGCAAGCGCGGCGCGTGGAGCCTTGAGCATGGCTGCTGCCGTTGGTTTCATGAGTGAAAATCTACAGGGTGCAGGGGACGAATCAAGCGGAGAATTCCCCAGGCAGGCTATGATTTGTACGGGTCGAGGTCGTCCCTCGCCTGCCCATCCTCGAGAGGCTGCTGCTGTCATGCTCGTCAAGTTCTCAACCCGCTTTGGACAACTGCTGATGCAGGGTGAACCGGCCGTCAGGCTGATGCAGCTCGGGGGACATTCCGGCACCGTGCCGAGCGCCGTCCTCGCAGCCGACCTTGCCGGCTTCGCAGCCAGGCTGCGGGCCGGGCTCGAACAGCACGGCGACGAACTGTCGCCGGCTCCGCCGGCCGCCGAACCCGGTCGCTCCGGGGACGAAGACGACGAGCCGCGCGAGCGGCCCATCAAGCTTCGCCTGCGTGCCGTTCCGCTGCTCGACATGCTCGACACGGCGATCCGGCAGCAATCCGACCTGCTCTGGGAAAAGGCCTGAGGTCCGCTGCATGCGTCTCGCAGCCCTGCTCGCGCTGCCGGTGCTCGCCCTCCTCCTGCTCGCCGCGCACCTCGTCCATTCCGGCCTGATGCCCCTGGCGGCGATCGCGATCCTGCTGGTGGCCTTGCTGGCCGTGCCACGCCCCTGGGCCGCGTGGACGCTGCAGGTCGTACTCGCGGTCGCAGTAATCGAGTGGCTCCTGACCACCGTGGGACTTGCGCAGCTGCGCCTGCGTCACGGCGAACCCTATGTGCGGCTGGCCGTGATCCTGGGGTCCGTCACTCTGTTCACGGCGCTCGCGGCCCTCGTGTTCCAACACCCGGTGCTGCGCGCGCATTTCCGGTTCCCCTCGAAACCCGCAGCCGAGCCTGCTGCGCGCTGAACGGCGCGGGCGGCGCGACGAAACGCGGCCAACGCGGGTTGGGGCCACGGGTCAGGTCGGGTAACCTTGGCGCCTCCGTGCCCGCGGCACGATCCCACCCGAGGGCCGATCCGTCCATGAAAACCTTGCTGGCCACTGCTGGCGCTTGCGCGCTGCTTACCGTTGCTGCGCTTGATGCTGCCGAAATGAAGTCCACCGACTCGTCCGCTGCTTCTGCCAACGTACTGCTCGCCCCGTGGACGGGCCCGTACGGTGGCATTCCGCCGTTCGACCAGGTCAAGGTCGCCGACCTGCAGCCTTCGCTCGAAGCGGGTATGACGCAGCAACTCGCCGAGATCGAGCGCGTCGCCAACGATCCAGCCGCGCCGACGTTCGAGAACACGATCGCAGCGATGGAGCGCACCGGCCGCACCCTCGATCGTGTCGGCACAATCTACGGCGTCTACAGTTCGACGCTGAACGACGACGCCGTGCAGGCCGTCGAGCGCGAGATGGCACCGAAGCTGGCTGCGTTCCGCGACCAGATCACGCAGAACCAGCCGCTGTTCGAGCGCATCGCGAAAGTCTACGAGACGCGCGAAACCGCGGGGCTCACGCCTGAGCAGCAGCGCCTGACCTGGGTCTACTACACGAACTTCGTGCGTGCCGGCGCCAGGCTGGATGCGGCTGGCAAAAAGCGCACGGCAGAGATCAACCAGGACCTGGCGAAACTGTTCACGACCTTCGGCCAGAACGTGCTCAAGGACGAGAACGAAGGCGTGATCTACCTCGACCAGGAGTCCGATCTTGCCGGGCTGCCGCAGGGCGTGCGCGACGGCATGGCGCAGGGCGCCGAAGGCCGCGGCGAGAAGGGCAAATGGGCGAGCGCCAACACGCGTTCTAGCATCGAGCCGTTCCTGACGTATTCCGACAATCGCGCGCTGCGTGAACAGGCCTGGCGCATGTTCGTCAATCGCGGCGACAACGGCGGCGCACTCGACAACAACGCCACCATCACGCAGATCCTGCAGCTGCGCGCCGAACGTGCGCAGTTGCTCGGCTTCCCGACGCACGCGCACTGGCGTCTCGAGAACACGATGGCGAGGACGCCCGAGCGCGCCATGGAGCTCATGGAGGCGGTCTGGACTCCAGCCGTCGCGCGGGTCCACGAAGAAGTCGCGGACATGCAGAAGATCGCCGATGTCGAAAAGGCCGGCATCAAGATCGAGCCTTGGGACTACCGCTATTACGCCGAAAAGGTGCGCAAGGCGAAATACGACCTCGACGAGACCCAGGTCACGCCGTACATGCAGCTCGAGAACCTGCGCGAAGGCATGTTCTACATGGCGCAGCAGCTGTTCGGCTTCAGCTTCAAGCCGGTCGACGCGACCAAGGTGCCGGTGTACCACCCCGACGTGCGCGTCTGGGAAGTCACCAACCCGAAGGGCGAGCTGATCGGCCTCTGGTACTTCGATCCGTACGCGCGCAAGGGCAAGCGCTCGGGCGCGTGGATGAACGCCTACCGCACGCAGGAAAGATTCGATGGCGACGTGAAGACGATCGTCTCGAACAATTCGAACTTCGTGAAGGGCAAGCCGGGCGAGCCGGTGCTGGTCAGCTGGGAAGATGCCACCACGCTGTTCCACGAATTTGGCCACGCGCTGCACGGCCTCAGTTCGAACGTGAACTATCCGTCGGTGGCTGGCACTGCGGTCCCGCGTGACTACGTCGAGTTCCCCTCGCAACTGCTCGAGCACTGGCTGTCGACGCCGGAGATCCTCAACCGCTACGCGCTGCACTACCAGACTGGCAAGCCGATCCCGCGCGAGCTGGTGGCCAAGATCGAGGCGGCGAACAGATTCAACCAGGGCTTCAAGACGGTCGAGTACCTGTCGAGTGCGCTGGTCGACATGAAGCTGCACCTCGCCGGTTCCCAGAAGATCGACCCGGACAAGTTCGAGCGCGAGACGCTGGCCGCGCTCGGCATGCCCGCCGAGATCGTGATGCGGCACCGCACGCCGCAGTTCAACAATGTGTTTTCAGGCGACGGCTACTCGGCCGGCTACTACAGCTACCTGTGGTCGGACACCATCACGGCGGACGCGTGGGAAGCATTCACCGAAGCGGGTGGCCTGTGGGACAAGGACGTGGCCAAGCGGCTGCGCGACAATGTCTTTGCCATCGGCAACACGATTGACCCGGCGATCGCCTATCGCCAGTTCCGCGGTCGCGATCCCGGCAT
>JBAVIQ010000350.1:0-4076 GCA_049687035.1 Steroidobacteraceae bacterium | reverse complement strand
CCCTCACCGACCGTCCGCCCCTTGTTACTTCGCGGCCACAATTGCGGCCACGAGGACCGCGACAAGCTGCTCCAGTCCGCGAGCGTCATCGTCGTCAAAGCGATTCACGATCGGGCTGTCGAGATCGAGCACGCCGAGCAGTCGGCCGTCGGCCAACACGATCGGCACTACCACCTCCGAGTTCGATGCCGAGTCGCAGGCAATGTGACCTGGGAACGCATGCACGTCCTGCACGACGAGCGTGTTGCGCTGCGTTGCGGCGGCGCCGCAGACGCCTTTATCGAGTGGTATGCGCACGCAGGCGGGCTTGCCCTGGAACGGCCCGACGAGAAGGTCACCCGACGCCTCATCGAGCAGGTAGAACCCCACCCAGTTCAAGTCGGGCAGGCTCCAGTACAGCAGCGACGACATGTTGGCGGCGCAGGCGATCAGGTTCGGCTCGCCCGCGAGCAAGCCGCGCAGGCTCGACTCGAGTTCTGCGTACAACGCCGGCTTGGTGAGCGAACGGACGTCGTCGTTCAACGCATGCATCTTCACGGGACTCCGTGCGGGTGAACGCGGGCCGGTCAGGCCCGCTCGTAGGGAAACGGGACTACGTCGTCGATTCGCTCCGCACGCGCCGCGACCATCACGAGACGGTCAAAGCCGAGCGCCACGCCGGCGCATGGCGGCAGGCCAGACGCGAGCGCGTCCAGGAAGAACCGGTCGACATCACGCACGGGCTGCCCGGTTGCGCGGCGTCGGGCGAGGTCGGCTGCAAACCGCGCGCCCTGTTCCGGTGCCGAGCCCAGCTCGTGAAAGCCATTGGCGAGTTCCAGCGGGCCCCAGAATGCTTCGAAGCGCGAGGCGACCTCGCCGCGGATTTGCGCCAGTGCAGCCTGGCTCGCAGGAAAATCATAGAGGAACGTCAGCCCATCTTGCGCAAACGACTCCGCGATGACCGTACCCATCGCGAGATCGAGCACGTCGTCTCGTGCGGCGCCTGTGCGCATGGAACTGGGCACAGAAGTGCCCGCGCGCTCGATGGCAGACATCAGTGCATCGACCGGCGCACGCAGCGGATCGAGACCCAGACGCCGTTGGAAAGCGTCGCGGTAGGTGATCGATTCGCTCGCCGCGAATGTCCGCACGGGTTCCAGCACGTACCGGATCAGGGCTTCGACGTCGCGCATCAACGCGTGGTGGTCGAGCCCGTGCCGATACCACTCGAGCATCGTGAATTCAGGATTGTGCCGACCGCCGCGTTCACCGGCGCGGAACACCTTGCAGACCTGGTAGATGTCCGGCGCCCCGGCGCAGAGCAATCGCTTCATCGCATATTCGGGCGACGTCTGCAGGTAGCCGACCGTCGCAGCATCTGTTGCGTCGTCAGCAACCCGCAATGATTCCAGGTGGACGTCGGTCACGGCTGCGCGGACGAGCGCTGGCGTCTCGACTTCGAGCGCGCCGGTTGCGCTGAAATACGTGCGAATCCGTGCCAGCAGGTCAGCGCGCAGTCGCAACCGCGCGAGATCGGCCGTGGGCCGCCACTCGGCGTCCGCTGCAGCGCCCAGCGTCATGCACCGAATCGCGCGAGCATCTGGCCGAGCCGGACCGGTTCGCCGGGCTCGACGCGCGGCGCAAACGCGGCGGCCTCGCCAGTGAGCACGATCACGGTCGAGCCCATGTTGAAGCGGCCGAGTTCCTCACCGCGCCTGAACCTGCGGCCGACGCCTGGCTCGATCACGCGCACCTTGCCGCCGCGACTTGGTGGCGGGTTGATCTCGCCGGCGAACACGGTCTCGATGCTGCCGACGAAGAGCGCGCCCACCAGCACCAGGCAGAGCGGGCCATCATCGGTGTCGAAATCACAGACGACGCGTTCGTTGCGGGCGAATAGATCGGGGACCGTTCGGGCTGTCGCGGCATTCACGCTGAACAGTTGTCCCGGCACGTAGCGCGTGGCGCGCAGGACCGCGTCGCACGGCATGTGAATGCGGTGATAGTTGTACGGCGCCAGGTAAAGGCACGCGAAACTGCCCCCGTGGTAGCGTGCCGCGGCCGGCGCGTCTGCCAGCAAGGCGTCGCACGTGTACTGCATGCCTTTGGCCTGCAGCAGCGCGCCCGCATTCGTGCGGCCAAGCTGGCTCACGGTGCCATCGACCGGCGACACGAGCGCGTGAGCGTCGGTGGCGATCGGACGGGCCCCTGGTCGCAACTCGCGCGTAAAGAAAGCGTTGAACGATGCGTAGATGAACGGATCGGGCTGCAATGCCTCGCGCATGTCGATCTGCGGGTACGAGCGCAGCACCGTGCGCAGGATGAGGTTGCGCACGGCCGGCTGGCGGCTGCGCGCCAGCGCGTGCATGCCACGGGAGAGCAGGTGCTGTGGCAGCACCTTCTGCAGCAGGGCGAACAGCTCGTCACTGCCCGAGCGTTCGATCTCGGCGGTCACCGGCGAGAGTCCTCGAAATACTGCACGACCTTGCGGAAATCGCGGGCGAGCACTGTGGCATCGAGCGGCGGCGACGAATAAGCGGCGAGCGCGCCGGCCGGCGAGACCACGAAGAGTCCGGCGCCGTGGTCCATCGTGTAGCCGCCGCCGGGCAGCGGCACTTTGGCGAAAGGAACCGAAAACGCCGTGGCTGCCTGCGTGGTCGCCGCGAGCGTTCCCGTCGCGCCCAGGAAAGACGGGTCGAAGAACGTCACGTACGGTTTGAGAATGGCGGGCGTGTCCCGCTCGGGGTCCACGCTCACCAGCAGCACGCGTGGCTGCTGTGCTGCCGGCAGGTCGGCGAGCTGCTGCTTCACCTGCGCGAGCGTCGTGAGTGTCGTGGGGCAAACGTCCGGGCACTGCGTGAAGCCGAAGAACACCAGCGTCCAGCGGTCGCGCAAAAAGTCGCGCGGCAGTGGCCGACCGTCCTGGTCAAGGAGGTCGAGCGGCGGCAGTGCGCGCGGTTGCGGCAGGATCGTCGCGCTCTCGGTCACCGGCACTTCTCGCGGCGTGACGAACATGCGAGCGAGGAACAGCCCGAGCGCAAACGCTACAATGGCGGCCAGTGCGTATCGAAGCAGGGGGCGGGCGGTCATCGCACCGATTATCCCATAGGACCGCAGCGACCATGCCGACGACCCCGAGCCCGTTCAGCCGCCAGCCGCCAGCCGCGCCTACCGTCGCGCAGTTGATCCGCTTTGGCGCGCGCGAGTTCGACGCCGCCGGGCTTGTCTACGGACACGGCACGGTGGATGCGCGGGACGACGCGGCGGCACTCGTCTTCCATGTGCTCGGACTCGATCACGCCGATGCCGAGGCTGCATATACGGTCAAGCCGGGCAAGCCGCAGATCGAGCAGGTGCTCGGTCTGTTCGCCGAGCGGCTGCGCCGCCGTGTACCCGTCGCCTACCTGATGGGCCGGATGTGGTTCGCCGGATACGAATTCGAAGTCGACGAGCGGGTGATCGTGCCGCGCTCGCCCTTCGCCGAGTTGATTGCCAAGGGCTTTGCGCCCTGGATCGAGGCAGCGCGCGTGCAGCGGGTCGTCGATCTCGGTACCGGCTCGGGTTGCATTGGCATCGCGTGCGCGCTGCGATTCCCGCAGGCCCGGGTCGATGCCGTGGAACTCTCGCCCGAGGCGCTCGCAGTCGCGGCCCGCAACGTGCAGCGGCATGGCGTCGGGGCGCGTCTGCAGCTGCATCTGGGCGATACGTTCGAGCCGCTAGGCGACGCCGTCTACGACCTGATCGTGTCCAATCCCCCGTACGTCAGCGATGCGGAAATGGACGCGCTCCCGCGCGAGTACCTGCACGAGCCAGACATGGCTTTGCGCGCCGGAGCCGATGGGCTCGACGTGGTGCGCCGAATCCTCCGCGATGCCGATGCGCACCTCGCGGCGGGCGGTATCCTGGTGGTCGAAGTGGGCGACAGTGACGAGCGGCTGCAGCGAGCGTTTCCGGGCGTGCCCTTCATGTGGCTCGAGTTCGAGCACGGCGGCGGGGGAGTGTTCCTGTTGACGAAAGACGACCTCAGCAGGCACCGTCGTGAGCTTTCGGGGGCGGGCTAGGCATGTCGGGCAATACATTCGGGACGCTGTTTACGG
>JBAVIQ010000349.1:0-1828 GCA_049687035.1 Steroidobacteraceae bacterium | reverse complement strand
GGCATCGCGCGCGATGCGGTGGGGCGCGGGCTGCGCACCGTGCTCTGCGAGCAGCACGACCTGGCCTCGCACACGTCCTCCGCCAGCACCAAGCTGGTCCATGGCGGACTGCGTTACCTGGAGTTCTACGACTTTGGACTGGTGCGGAAGTCGCTGCAGGAGCGCGAGGTGGTGCTCGCCTTCGCACCGCATCTGTCCTGGCCGCTGCGCTTCGTGCTGCCGCACGACTCGTACCTGCGCCCTGCGTGGATGATCCGCGCCGGCCTCTTCCTGTACGACCACCTCGCCAGGCGCAAGAACCTGCCGGCGTCGAAGACGATCGACCTGCGCACGCATCCCGCCGGCAAACCGCTCGAAGCGCATTACCGCAAGGGCTTTGAGTACTCGGATGGCTGGGTAGACGACGCGCGACTGGTCGTTGCCAATGCCATCGATGCGCTTGAGCGCGGCGCCGAGGTGCTGACGCGCACGGCCTGCGTCGGGCTGCAGCGTGATGGCGGGCAGTGGATCGCGACGCTGCGCGCAACCGACGGCCGCGAACGGACGCTGCGCGCGCGGCTCGTGGTGAATGCAGCGGGACCGTGGGTCGCGGACTTCCTCGACCGCTGCACGCCGACGCCTGCACGGCACCATCCGCGCATGATCCGCGGCAGCCACATCGTCGTGCGCAAGCTGTTCGATCACGATTTTGCCTACATCTTCCAGGCACCTGATGGCCGCATCGTCTTCGCGCTGCCGTACGAAGGCGATTTCACGTTGATCGGCACGACCGAAAGCGAATACACGGGCGACCTCGCGCATCCTGCGATCGCGGCGGCCGAGCAGGCATACCTGCTCGACATGGCCAACCGATACTTTCAGCGCGACCTCGGCGTGAACGACGTCGTCTGGACCTTTGCCGGCCTGCGCCCGCTGCTGGCTGCTTCCATGGACGATCCGAAAAGCGTCACGCGCGATTACGTCATCGATTTCGATCGCTCCGGACCGCCGCTCCTGTCCGTGTACGGCGGCAAGCTCACTACGTACCGCAAGCTCGCGGAAACGGTGGTCGACATGCTCGCTCCCGCGCTCGGCCATGCCTCGAAGTCGTGGACTGCGGCAACTCCGCTGCCCGGCGGCGACATGCCCGACGCCGACTTCGAAGGATTCCTGGCGCAGGCGCGAGTTCGGCATGGCTGGCTCGCCCCTGCATTGCTGCACCGCTACGCGCGTGCGTACGGCACGCGCATGGACCGGATGCTCGCCGGGTGCTCAAAGGTCACGGATCTCGGCGAGGAAGTGCTGCCCGGCCTGTACGCGCAAGAGGTTCTTTATCTGCGCGCTGCAGAATTCGCCCGCACGGCACAGGACATCCTCTATCGCCGCAGCAAACTCGGCGTGCGCCTGGCCGCGGGCAGTGAGAAGATCCTGGACGAGTGGCTCGCGCAGCACTGACGCGAGCGCGCCTCTGCTCGACGGGCGACGGATTCAGGCGATCTTGGCGGACGCGCCCTGTCGCCCACCGCGCAACAGGAAGTAGCAGATTCCGAGCGCGATGATCAGCGCGCCGATTTCGCCGCCCAGCCCCCCAAGCCGCGGATCGATCGCCTTCGGCGCAATGCCTGCCGCGACGAGCCCTGCGATGGCGACACCCGCGAGACCTTCGCCGGCGACGAGGCCGGACGCGGCCAGGATTCCGGTATCGCTTTCGCTCGCTGAACCCGGCGCGCGGTTGCGCTCCACCAGCGCGCGCACGCAACCGCCGACGAACAGCGGCGCCATCGTCGCGAGTGGCAGGTAGATGCCGATCGAGAATGCGAGCCCCGATACGCCGCAAAGCATCGCAGCG
>JBAVIQ010000348.1:0-2103 GCA_049687035.1 Steroidobacteraceae bacterium | reverse complement strand
CAACGATCTCGATGAAGCCGTCATTGCGCCCGGAAGCGAGCGAATAGAAGCGTGGCACAGTCGAGCCTTCAGGTAGAATGCCGAGAAGGTCGCCCGCCCGGAAGCGCCCGAATCCCCGACCCATCAGGCGCGGCCAGAGCGGGATCTTGGGAAGGGCGAAGCGCAGGATCGCGGTAGGGGCCTGTACCTCGGATCCATAGTCACGGCGCGAGACCTGCGTTAACGGCTGCGATGCGATCGGGACTGGCTGGTGTGCGAGCACCAGTTCTATCCCCATTGCTTGCCCGAGCGAATGGCCCCAGCGGGCGAAATCTTGCGGCGACTGGCGGTCGACGGTGCTGAAAGGGACAAGCACCCGCCAACCCTTCGCTTCTGCCGCTGTTGACACCGCCTTCGCGAAAGCACAGAAGGCCGGGAAGCTGCGATCACCGAAACCGAGTACTGCGAGAGGAGCGACCGGGACTGTTTCGAGCTGTGCCAGATAATTGAGAAACCCTTTGGCCGCCACGGGCGCATCACCGTCGCCATAAGTCGCGGCGAGAATGATAATGCGTTCGGCGCGGACGTAACGGGCCGGTTCGAAGTCCGACATTGGCGCGGCATGGACCGTCTGACCGGCCGCCGTCAATGCCTGATGAAGTGTCGCCGCGAAGCCCCAGCTGCTACCGCCTTCGCTGCCGACCAGAAGAATCGTCTTGGCGCGGTTTGCTGCGACATTTTCCCGGATCTGCGGCCGACTGCGGCGCCCCGAAAGCCACAGCGCCACTCCGGTTCCGCCCATCACGGGCACACCCAATGCCATCAGCCCGAGCACGAGTCCCAAGACTGGAGCACCTTGACCAGTATGCAGCATATAGATCGTTTCGGACACACGTTCCCATGTCGTCAGGTCGGCCCAACCAATCAGCGCGCCGGTGCCCTGATCGAGAATGCCAGTGCCCCGGTCTGTCTTTAATGTGAAGACATCGGTTGCGTCATCGGGAGAAGGGAAGGACAGTTCGCGAAGCTCAGAGACTGCCGTGTTGCCCAGCAGATCCATCGCGCCAAGCGCCGCTCCAGTGACACCGCTCGGCTCGACCTGAAAGGCAGGTGAAGCGCCCTCATCTGGCAGAAGACCGAAGGTGGACGCGGTCATCCAGAGCGCGGTGGCAGAGGACAGGACTAGGCCAGCAATCGCGACGCGGGCGATTTCGACATGCAGCCGGCCCGAGAGTGGTCCACGCAAGCGCGAGAACCAGCGCTGCCAGCCGCCCACGCGCCGCGCGACGAGTGCCATGCCAGAGAAAGCGAGAACGAGCATCGCGGCCGCGCTCACAGCCATTGCGATCCGGCCCGCATCGTCCAAAAAGAGCGACCGGTGCAGATTAGTCAACCAGCGGAGGGTCTGGCTTGGGTCGGCCGATCCTTCCCCTAGACCCGTAGCCGGGTTAATGACGGCGGCCCCGGGTGCACCGGCATCGAACCAGTAGGCGGTAATCCGGCCAGAGGGTGCGCGCCGGATCTGCTCGACGCCAGGGTAGGCGCTTTGGATGCGCAGGGCGAGTTCCGCCACAGTCATGCCAGTATCTGCCTGCGGAGCAGTAAGGCGCTCTGCCGCTGGAAAGACCGACAACGCTGCCCCGCTGAGCGCCAGAACGGTGACGAGAGTTAGGGCCAGCAGACCCGGCCAGCGGTGGAGCACGCGGATCATTATCTGGACCTCTTACATATCGTATCTAAAGCTAGCGACGTAGCGGCGCCCGCGCTTTGGTGTGCCTGCACCATCCGTAGTCATCGGCACGGTAACCTCGTTCGGACTGTTACGCATGTTCTCGACGGCCGCATCGATGTGCAGGTTGTAGCCTGCATCGAACAGCGTGTCCGCCAAATCGAGCGTGATCTCAAGCGTCCGGCCCGCACCGATGCTGGCGCCGGTGATGCCGTTGATCTGGGCCGTATCACCGCCGGTAGCACGGTGCCAGTCGGAGAGGTGGGTGTAATACTTGGATTTGCCGCCGGCCATCCAGAGAGTACCGGCGTAGGCGCCCTTTGAATCGGTTACATAGAGCGCGAGGTAGGCGCCATCGCCGCCGTAGTTATTGAGCGTCGTGGTCAGCGTTACAG
>JBAVIQ010000347.1:0-3063 GCA_049687035.1 Steroidobacteraceae bacterium | reverse complement strand
GGCCTGCACCGAGCGGTCGGTCTGCTCGAGCGGCGTGCCCGGCGGCAGGCGCAGGTCGACGTTGAATTCGCCCTGTGACATCTGCGGGATCAGTTCCGTGCCGAGCCGCGGCAGGATCAGGGCCATGGTGAGCACGAAAACCGTGACGGCCGTTCCGATCACCTTGCCCGGATTGGCGAGCGCCCACGTGATGGCGCCAGGGTACTTGCGGTCGGCCCAGCGGTTGACGGATTGCGTGACGTTGACGAGCGGGCTCAGCGCCAGCCTGCAACCGTTCGAAATCCACCCCCCGACGCGCGCGATGCCGTCCCGCACGACGCGGAGTCCCCGTCCGAATCGCCCCAGCGGTTTCGGCTCGATGGCTGCGGTGGCTTCGGCCGCGGCTGCACGGGCGCGACCCGCGGCCAGCATCGGCACGAGTGTCAGTGCAACCAGCAGCGAGAAGCTCAGTGCGAAGGCGACCGTCAGTGACTGGTCCTTGAACAGCTGGCCTGCGATGCCGGTGATGAAGATCATCGGCGCGAATACCGCGACCGACGTCAGCGTGGCCGCAAATACGGCGGTGGCGACCTCTGCCGTGCCGCGCCTTGCGGCCTCGACACGCGTCATGCCCTTCTCGTGGTTGCGCACGATGCTCTCGAGTACCACGACCGCGTTGTCGACGAGCATGCCGACCGCGAGCGCGATGCCGCCGAGCGACATGATGTTGAGGGTGATGTCGAACGCGTACATCAGCACGAAGGTGCCGAGCACCGACACCGGGATCGCGATGCTGCTGATCAGCGTGGCGCGCGCGTCGCGCAGGAACGCATACAGCACGAGAATCGCCAGCAGGCCGCCGATCAGTGCCGAGGTCTTCACTTCGCTGATCGCCGCGGCGATGAACGTGGACTGGTCGTAGACCTGCTGCAGCCTGGTGCCCTCGGGCAGGCTCTTCTCGAGCTCCTTGATGCGGGCGCGCACGCCGTTGGCGAGCGCCACGGTGTTCGCGTCGCCTTCCTTGTACACGGCGAGTTCAATCGACTCCTTGCCGTTGACGCGCGTGATCGCCTCGCGGTCCTTGTAACCGCGCGTGACGTTCGCGACGTCGCGCAGGTAAATGGGCTGGCCATCCTTGGTGGCGATGATGGCGTTGGCCATCTGCTCGACGCTCTCGAACTCGTTCAACGTGCGCACCAGGAAGCGCTGCGTGCCCTGCTCGAGCCGGCCACCGGACAGGTTCACGTTCTCGGCGCGGATGCGGCGCGTGACGACGTCGATCGACAGTCCCAGCTGCGCGAGCTTCTGCTGGTCGACGAAGACCTGCACCTCGTCTTCGTAACCGCCGCTCACCTTGACTGCCGCCGAACCCTCGACCGCTTCGAGGTCGGGCTTCAAGCGGTCTTCCGCGAACCGGCGCAGTGCCTTGAGCCGCTCGATGCCGTCGGCGCCGGTCGCGGCGCCTTCGTCCATCAGCGCGATGCGCATGACGGGTTCGCTCGCCGGGTCGAAGCGCAGCAGCAGCGGCCGCTTGGCCTCGATCGGCAGCTGCAGCAGGTCGAGCTTCTCGCGGACGTCGATGCCCGCGATGTCCATGTCGGTGCCCCAGAGGAACTCGAGCGTCACGTCCGACTGGCCGGCACGCGAGACCGAGCGCACCTCGCGCACGTTGCGGATGATGCTCACGGACTCTTCGACGGGCCGCGTGATCAGCGTCTCAAGCTCGAGCGGCGCCGCGCCAGGCAGTTCCGTCCGGATCGTGATGGTGGGGTAGGAGAGGTCGGGCAGCAGGTTCAGCTTCAGCCGCGCGAGCGACACGAAGCCGAACAGGGCGATGGCGACCGTGAACATCACGATGGTGACGCGGCGTTCGATCGCGAAGTCGATCAATGACTTGAGCATGGATTGTCCCCGGGGGGAGGACGCCGCCCGCGCGGCGTCCCGCAGGTTGCGTTACTTCGCCTTGGCCTGGTCGGCAGCGACCGCCGCGGCCGGTTGCGGCGCGCCGTCACCGACAATCTTCACCAGCGTGCCCGTCTTGAGGCCTGCCTGGCCGACCGTCACGACCTGCTCGCTGCCCTTGAGGCCGTCGAGCACTTCGATCCAGCCGCCATTCGCGAGACCCGTCTTGATCGTGCGCTGTTCAGCCTTGCCGCTCGCGACGACGAACACCGACTGCTGGCCGTCTGCGTCGAGAATTGCCGTGCGTGGCAGCTGCAGCGCGGCCTGGCGCCGCTCGTAGACGATGTTGACCCGCGCGAACATGCCGGGCTTCAGCGTGCGCGTCGCGTCCGGGACTTCGACGCGGGCGCGGAAGGTGCCGGTCTGCGGGTCCACCGTCGGGCTGATGCGCGAGATGGTGCCGGTGAAACGGGCTCCGCCAAGCGCGTCGATGACGACTTCGGCGTTCTGTCCCGGCGCGATCTTGCGGAATTCCTTCTCCGGGACGTGCACGAAGGCAAGCAGGGGATCGAGATCGGTGACCGTGAACGTCGGCTCATTCGGGCCGATGGTATTGCCGACCTTGATCTTGCGCGCCGAGATGACGCCGTTGATCGGCGCGCGGATCTCGGTGTAGCTCAGTTCGAGGCGGGCGCTGTCGTACCCGGCGCGCAGGGCGTCGAGGTCGTACTTGGTGTTCTCGGCCGTGCTCTTCGGCACGAGACCCTTCTCGGCGAGTTCGAGTGTGCGCTTGTAATCGCGCTCGAGTTTGCGCAGGTTGGCGTCGGTCTGGGCCAGCGTGAGGCGGAGCCGGTCGCCGTCGAGCCGCGCCAGCACCTGGCCCGACTTCACGGTGTCGCCTTCCTCGACGAAAATCTGCCGGACCTCGCCGCCGACCTTGGCGACGACGGTAGCTTCTTCGTGGGCTTCGATCGGCGCGGTGCCCGAGTACACGGCCACCATCTCGGCGCGCTTCAGGGGCTGGACCTCGACCGGCACGGTCGCGTTCTTCTCTGCGTCGGCGCCTTCCTTATCCTTGGCCTTGCCGTTGTTGCAGCCGGCGGCAAGCACGCCCACCAGTCCTGCCAGCGCCAGCCAGCGAAAGGAGCTGCGCCGCGGGTCGGCTGACGGCAGGTGTTGATT
>JBAVIQ010000346.1:0-2961 GCA_049687035.1 Steroidobacteraceae bacterium | reverse complement strand
GGGCCCGGTTCATGCCGACGAAGGGAATCGGGAAGAACTCGTTCTCGCTGTCGATCTTGTTCGGGCCGATGGTAAACGCGCCACCGTTGCCGTTGGCCAGGCTGGGCGAAGTTGCATAGTCGCGCATCGGGCTGAAGATGCCGAGGCCGGCATCGATGCTATCCGGCACGAATGCGATGTTGGCCGGGTTGGTCGCGAGCGACATCACTTCCTGGGGATTGGCCGTGCCGGCGCCCGCCTGTGCCTTGCTCTTCGTGCCCGTGCCGGTGGTGTAGTAGCCGTTGGTCGCGGACGCGCTGCCCGCTGCCAGCGCCAGTGCGATGAACACGCCGAGAATCGTACGACCATGCAGAGTTTTCATTTTCTTGCCCCGATGGCCGCGTCCGCGGCCGTTCGTTGGATAAATTAGCGATTGCTAAATTGTCGGCTCAGGCGGCGACACGCCGCAACACGGGTTTTCCGACATTGGCGCATCGACCCGCCAGTCCGTTGCTTTTCGGCAACGAGAGCCAGCTTCAGGCCTTGCGCTTCAGGACAAAGCGATAGACGTTGCCGTCGACGGATTGCTCGATGAGTTCGTGACCCGTCGTGCGACTGAAAGCCGCAAAGTCCTTCACGGCACCGGGATCGGTCGCCAGGATCTCGAGGGTGGCGCCGGGGGGCAGCGCGGTCAGCGCCTTCTTCGCCTTCAGGATAGGCAGCGGGCAGTTCAGCCCTTTCGCATCCAGTGTCTGGTCGGCCATGGATTGGCTCCGTCTTCGTGACTCGGGGGTGGTTCAGATGAACAGGTTGATCTCGGACTGGGTCGCAACCTCGATGTAGGTCGCGGCGCCGCCGAGTTCGATGCCGGGGATCATGTCGTCGAGCGTGTACTCGAACAGGTCCATGGTCATCTGGCAGGCAATCATGCGCACCTCGGATTCGAGCGCGAGCGCCCGCAGTTCGGGGATCGAGGCGACGCCCTTCTTCTTCATCATGTTCTGCATCATCAGGGTGGCCCCGGCGTCGACGCCCGGGATCATCGAGGCGAAGTTCGGCATGCCCATGTGCCCGCCCATCATCGGCATCTTCATCGCCGGGTTGCCGAGCGGCGTCATCTTCAGGTCGAGGTCCTTGAGCAGCAGCGACAAGCCGTAGAACGTGAAGAACAGCGTCACGTTGAGCCCCATTGCCGCTGCCGTCGTCGACAGGATGAACGGCGGGTACGCCCAGTCGAGCGAACCCTTCGTCACGATGATGGACATGCTCTTGGTGCCAGACGAATCGGTCATAAACGATTCCCCGCAGGATGTTCGTTGGATCTCCAGGCAAATTAACAGAGACGTCTTTATTAGCAAAGTCGAATAACTTACCCTCGAGTGGTGAAAGATAGGTGTTTTCCACAGCAATCCTTGCGGCATCGCAACATCGCGGCAGCGGCGCGAAGCGCGCCGCCCGTGCTCGTTGGCAGCGCGTATTGCCGTGCGCAGGGTTTCGGGCGGAATCACCCACTGGCCATTCCCAGAGTCGCGACGGTACTGCAGCTGTGCGAGGAACTCGGCTGGGTCGACGAGTCGTCGCTGCGCGAAGCGCCCACTGCCGATCTCGCCATCCTGGTTCGATTCCACGATCGCGAGTACGTCGCAGCACTCCGCGATGCAGACGCGGCCGGGCATGTCACCACCGCCGTTCGCGAACGTTTCGGTTTCGGCACCCTGGAGAATCCGCTGTTTCCCGGCGTATTCGCCCGCGCCGCGACGGCCGTCGGCGGGTCGATGCTTGCAGCCGGACTCGCGCTCGACGGACGCGTCGTGTTCCACCCGGCCGGTGGCACGCATCACGGCCGGCCCGGCCGGGCCAGCGGCTTCTGCTACTTCAACGATCCGGTGTTCGCGATCATGGCTTTCCTCGACCATGGCGTGCAGCGCGTGCTGTACGTCGATCTCGACGCTCACCATGGCGACGGCGTGCAGGACGCGTTTGACGGCAACCAGGCGGTGCTGACCGTGTCCGTGCATGAAAAGGGCCGCTGGCCTTACACGGGCGCTGCTGACGATGCCGGCGGAGGCAACGCGGTCAACCTGCCGGTGCCGCCCGGATTCAACGACAGCGAACTGGAGTTCCTGTTGCAGGACCTCGTGCTGGCCAGGGCGGAGGCTTTCAGGCCCGAGGCCGTCGTGATCACCTGCGGCACGGATGCGCTGGACGGTGATCCGCTGTCGCGCCTTGCGCTCAGCAATGGCGCACTGTGGAACGCGGTGGAACGCCTCGTCGGACTGATCGGGCCGGCGGTAGTGCTGGGCGGCGGTGGTTACAACCCGTGGACGCTCGCGCGTGCCTGGACCGGGCTGTGGGGCCGGTTAGCCGGACGCGACATCCCGGCGACACTGCCGTCCGCAGTACGGAGAATCCTGGCGGACCTGCAATGCGACCTCGTCGACGACGAGGATGTCCGCCCGGAGTGGTTGACGACGCTGGCGGATTCGCCGAACGTGGGACCGGTCCGCAAGGACGTACGAGACCTCGTGGCGACGCACGAGAGATGGAGGCTGCATGAACTGGCTTGAATCCATGGCAGGGATCGAGGACCTCGAGGACGTCCGTCTGGACGCCGGGCTGGTCGCGGAGTTCGAAGCTGCCGCAGCGGGCTCGTCTGCGCGCCCGATCCGTTTCTCCACGCCGACGTTCAAGGATTACGCGAGCACTGAACTCGCGGGCTGCTCGAAGAACAGCTTTCCGTCCTTCTCCATCACGGCAGGCGCCTGCGGCCTGAACTGCGATCACTGCCGGGCGGAAATCCTCAAGCCGATGCTGCCGGCCACCTCGCCGGCCATGCTCGACCAGAAGGTGCGCCACCTGGTTGCCACCCAGGGACTGCAGGGCTTCCTGCTCTCCGGCGGCTCCAACCGGCGCAACGAAATCCCGTACGAGCGCTACTACCCCGTCGTGGAGCAGCTGAAACGCGATTTTCCGGACATGAAG
>JBAVIQ010000345.1:0-3204 GCA_049687035.1 Steroidobacteraceae bacterium | reverse complement strand
GCAGCGAACGTTGTTCGTCGGTCAGCTGGAAATTCACGCGGGCAGACTCCTCGATTCCTGAACTGTCAGACCTGGACTTCGATGTGGCCGTCGACGACACGCACCGGATAGCTGCGCAGCGGCGCATTGGCGGGCGCGCCAAGCACCGCCCCGGTGCGAACGTCGAAGCTTGCGCCATGCAACGGACAGATGAGGCGGGTGCCGCGCAACCGGCCCTCGTCCATCTTTGCAAACGCATGGCTGCAGATGTTGTGCACCGCGTGTACCGCGCCATCCTTCGTGTGCACGAGCAGCACGGGTTCGTCGCCGAGCGTCACGCAGCGCATCGCGCCGGGCGCGAGCTCGGCCAGGGGCAGGGCGGGCACGTAGGACTGGTCGGACAAATCGGCACCTCGGGCACACTTCGCGCGACTCGACGCAATGTAGCGGGCAATGTACCGGGCAATGTACCGGATCGCGTCAAAAAAGAAACAGGCTTGACTGTTTCTTTCCGGCGGGGCCCGGTGCTACCATCGAGCACGAACACGCCACACAGGGGGAGCCGATGTCGCGGACCACGTTCATTTCCCGCATGACGGTCAAGCCGGGCCGGGAACAGGATTTCGTCGACGCCTGCAACGAACTCACCGCCAAGGTGAAGGCCCACGAGCCGGGCGTCATCTACTACGAATTCTTCAAGCTGCGCGAACCGCGCCGCTTTGCCGTGCTCGAATCCTTCCCGACGGAAGAGATGGAGCACGCGCACATGAATTCCGCCTGGCTCGCCGCCATCGGTCCCCGCATCGTCGATTGCCTCGACGGCACGTGGGAGCGCGAGTACCTGGATCCGTTCAAGGCCTGACGCCTCCAATCCATTCGCATCGACGAGGATCGAGCACCCATGACCGTCTTCATCGCCACGCTCAAGATCAAGCCGGGCCACGAGGCCGAGTTCGAACGGCTGCAGGCCGAACTCTCGCAGTTGACCCACGCAAGCGAGCCGGACACCAAGGTGTACGACATCATCCGTTCGCGCGACAAGCCCGACACGTACGTGGTCTATGGCCGGTTCAAGGACGATGCGGCGTTCCAGCTGCACCAGACCACCGCGTTCCACGAACGCCTGGTGCCGCCTATCCTGGCCACCGTCTCCGGTGACATGGATCTCAAGTTTTTCGATTACATCGCCTGAAGTGACGACTCTTTCGCGCCCCGTTTGCAGCGGGGCGCGAGCGGCGGGTCAGCCGGCGGTGACGCCGGTGACCGCTGCCTTGAGCGTGGCGAGAAATGCCGCGGCGTCCGCGCCGTCCACGACCCGGTGGTCGCTCGACAACGTCACGGTCACGACCCGGCCCACGGCGAGGGCGCCATGGCGCACGACGGGGCGCTCTTCCATCGCGCCGATCGCGAGGATCGCAACCTGCGGCGGGTTGATGATCGCGTCGAACTGGCGCACGCCGAACATGCCCAGGCTCGAGACCGTGAAGGTTCCGCCCGTGATTTCGTCGCGGGCAAGCTTGCCTGCGCGAGCGCGTTCCGCAAGCTCCCGCACCGACGTCGCAATCTGCTGCACCGAGAGACCGGCGGCATTGCGCACGATGGGCGTCACGAGACCGCCTGGAGTTGCCACCGCGACGGCCAGGTCGACCTGCTCGAACTGTTGCAGTTCTTCGCCGGTGAACTGGGCGTTCAGTCGCGGGTGCTGGCGCAGCGCCGTCGCCACGGCGTGCAACAACAGATCGTTGATCGAGACGCGCTCGCCCACGGCAACCATGGCGGCACGTTTCGTCGCCAGCGCGTCCATGTCGAGGTCCGCGACCAGACGGTAATGCGGCAGGTCGCGCTTCGATTCGGACAGACGACGCGCGATGGTCGAGCGCATCGACGTGAGCTTTTCGCGCTTCACCGGCTCCGCAGCGCCGGTGACGGCAACGGCGTTGGTGGCAGGAGCACTGCCCGCCTGCTGCAGGGTGCCCGCATACGCCTCGACGTCTTCCTTCGAGATGCGACCGTTGCGACCGGTGCCGGTCACCTGCGACAGGTCGATGCCGAGCTTCTCGGCGAGGCGCCTGGCGATCGGACTGACGCGTGCTTCACCCTCGGCGCCTCCGTCGGCAGCAGTGTCCGCAGCGGGTGCCGCTGGCGCAGCAGGCGCTGTCGCCGCTGAGGTCGAACCTTCCGCGAACGACGCATCGAACGGCTTGAAATCCCTTACGAACGCGTCGATGTCGGTTTCGGTCACGTCCGGATCCGACAACACCGCGATCAGCGCGCCCACGGGTAGCGTGTCGCCGGTCTCCGCCAGCATCCGTCGCAACGTGCCGCTCGCCGGGCTCTCGACGGAATTGACGATCTTCTCGGTCTCGACATCGAGCAGGGCATCGCCCTTGTCGATGTGACGACCGACTTCGAACTGCCACGCCGTGACGGTGCCTTCCTGCATCTCGATGCCCCACTTGGGCATCGTGACCGGACGGATGCGGTCGGTGCTCATCCCTTCATCACCTCGCGGATGGCTGCTTCGATCCTGGTCGGACCCGGCACGTAGGCCCGCTCGAGTTCACGGGCGAACGGCACGGGGGAGTGCGGTGCGGTAACCGAGCGCGGTGCCGCCTTGAGCGAATGAAAGCCCTTCTCGGCCACGATGGCGCAGATGTCTGCCGCAACGCTGCAGCGCGGGTTCGATTCGTCCACGACCACGAGGCGGCCCGTGTTCTCGACGCTCTCGAGGATCGTTTCCTCGTCGAGCGGCGACGTCGTGCGCGGATCGATCAGGTCGCAGGTGATGCCTTCCTTCGCCAGCGTGTCGACCACCTTCTCGGCGAAGACGACCATGCGGCCGATCGCGACCACCGTGACGTGCTCGCCTTCGCGCAGCAGGTTCGCCTCGCCGAACGGAATCGTGTACGCGCCGTCGGGCACCTCGCCCTTGCGGGGGTAGAGCGCCTTGTGCTCGAAGAACATCACCGGGTCGTCGTCGCGGATTGCCTGGATCAGCAGGCCCTTGGCGTCGTACGCATTCGAAGGCACGACGACCTTGAGGCCCGGCACCGCGGTGAGCAGCGCATAGATCGACTGCGAATGCTGCGCCCCCATGTTCATGCCGGCGCCCATCGCCAGTCGCACGACAGCGGGGCAGCGTGTCTTGCCGCCGAACATGTAGCGGAACTTGGCCATCTGGTTGAAGATCTGGTCCATGCTGACGCCGACGAAGTCGGCGAACAT
>JBAVIQ010000344.1:0-21780 GCA_049687035.1 Steroidobacteraceae bacterium | reverse complement strand
GGCCGGCCGTCGAAAGCCGATCCGCGCCACGCGCTTGCAGGGGTTGTCGCACGCTGCGAAGACGCCGGCCTGACGCCGGTAGTCGCTGTCGAACTCGAGTTCTACCTGCTCGAACGTGACGCAGCCGGCCGGCTGGTGCCTTCGGCCGGCATGCTGAGCGGCGAGCGTCGCGGTCGCATCGATGCTTACGGCCTGGGCCGCCTCGACGACATGTCGCCGCTGTTCGACGATCTCTATGCGTCCGCGAAAGCGCTGGGGCTGCCCGTGCGCACGCTGATGTCCGAGTACGCGCCGGGGCAGTTCGAGATCACGCTCGAACACCGGGCCGATGCAATGCGCGCGGTCGACGAAGCCATCCTGTTCAAGCGTGCCGTTCGCGGCGTCGCCGCGCAGCATGGACGCGTGGCGTGTTTCATGGCCAAGCCATTTGCAGAACGGGCCGGTTCGGGGATGCACCTGCACGCAAGTCTCGCCGACCGCAGCGGCAACAATGCTTGTGCTGCCGATGATCCCGCCGGCAGTCCGCTGCTGCGCCACGCGATCGGCGGCTTGCGGTCGACACTCGCGGACGGCATGGCGATCTATGCGCCCAACGCCAATTCGTATCGCCGTTTCCGGGCGCTGAGCTATGCGCCGGTCGCCGTCACCTGGGGCATCAACAACCGCTCCGTCAGCTTGCGTGTGCCGGCCGGGCCGGCGTCGAGCCGCCACGTCGAACACCGCGTGGCCGGTGCCGACGCGAACCCGTATCTCGTCGCCGCGCTGGTGCTCGGCGGCATGTTGCACGGCATCGAGCATCGGCTCGATCCCGGGCCGCCGCTGCAGGGCAACGGCTATGCCCAGGAGTCCCGGGGTACGCTGCCCACGCAATGGCACGCTGCGCTCGAAACGGCCGCGTCGTCGGCGTTCCTGCGCGACACACTGGGCCCGGGATTCCTCGATGTCTTCCTCGCGATCAAACGCCAGGAAGCCGAAAAGTTCGGCGCGCTCGTGAGCGACCGCGACTACGAGTGGTACCTCGACACGGCGTGAGCGCGACACGACATAATTTTGCCTTCATTGCCGTGGACGTGGGCTGCGTGCCCGGTGCAGCATTAAGTCATGCCGATCGCGGCTGGAGTGAGAGCTGAGTCAACGTGAGGCAGGCCGGGCGCAGGGAGAATGCACCGCACGAACGCCGATTGCCCACCGAGGATCAGCCAGTGACCCGCATTTCCGCCCGCACGATTGCCCGCAGCGCCGCACTTTCGAGCAGGAGTTCCCCGCCCGTGACCATCCACCTGCGCAAGATGTACGTCGACTGCCGATTCGGGCAGCTGCATTTGCACACGTCGTTTCCGTCGAGCGGCGGTTTCGACGAACTGACTCCCCTGGTCTGCATCACTCCATCGACCATGACGGGCCGGGCGTTCCGTCCCGTGCTGCGCGACCTTGGCCGTGACCGCAGCGTCTACGCGCCGGACCTGCCGGGTTCGGGTGAGTCGGACGGGCCCGAGCGGGCCCCTGTCGTGGCCGATCACGCTGCCGCGTTCGTCGACCTGATCGACTCGCTGCGCCTCAAGCAGGTGGACGTGATCGGTTACCAGACCGGTGCGCTGGCGGCCATCGAACTCGCGCTGGCCAGGCCCGAGCAGGTGCGCCGGCTGATCCTGATCGGCGTGCCGTCATCGGATGGCAGCTACCAGGTCGGCGAACGCCTGCCGCTGCTCAAGCTGCCGGTGATGATCCTGCGCGCGCGTGACGAGTTCTGGGAGTCGACGGGTCGCACCGAATCGTTGCTGCGCGATGCGCGCCGCGTCGAACTCTCCCATCCCACGGGCAGCGTGCTCGACGCGGATGCCGAGGAAATCGTGCGGTACGCGCACGACTTCCTCGATCGCTAGCGCAGCAAATCCATGGTGGGCGCGTGAGCGAAAGCGTTCACGTGCCAGGTGCCACGCGGCACCGGCAGGCGGCCGGCACGCCGTCATTCGTGCCGCAGCGCGTCGATCGGGTTGAGTTGCGCGGCCTGGCGCGCCGGGAAGTAGCCGAAGATCACGCCGATCAGCGCCGAGAATACGAAGGCGACGACGTTGATGCGGACGTCGAAGAGGAACGGCACTTGCAACATCGGCGCCAGTGCCCAACTGGCGACCAGGGCCAGCAGCAGGCCGATGACTCCGCCGAGGCAGGCCAGCACGACGGCTTCCACCAGGAACTGCAGCAGCACCTCCCGTCCGACGGCGCCGATCGCGAGCCGGATGCCGATCTCGCGCGTCCGCTCGGTCACGGACACCAGCATGATGTTCATGATGCCGATGCCGCCGACGAGCAGGCTGACCGCTGCGACGGCGCCCAGCAATGAGGTGAGGATGCGCGTGGTTCCCTGCAGCGTCTGCGAGATCTGCGCCGTGTCGAAGATGTTGAAGTCGTCCTGCTTCGCGCCGCGGATGTTGCGACGCTCGCGCAGCAACGACTGGAGCGAGGCGGTCACGGCCGCCGTGTCGTAGGCCGGGTCCACCTTTACCAGCATCTGCCGTACGTTGCGGTTGCCGGTGATGCGTCGCTGCACGGTCTTGATCGGCATCAGCACGACGTCGTCCTGATCGTTGCCGAAGCCGCCCTGGCCGCGCGTCACGAGCGTGCCGATCACCTCGCACGACAGGCCACGCAGGCGGAAGCGCTGCCCCAGCGGATCTTCCGCGCGGAACAGGTTGCGCTGCACCGTCGAACCGATCACGCACACTGCCTTGCCCGCCTGTTCTTCGGCGGCCGTGAACGTGCGTCCGGAGGCCGTGTCCCATTGCTGTGCCGTGAAATAGTCGGACGTCGTGCCGTTGACGGTCGTCGACCAGTTGGCGGCATTGCGCACGGCGGTGCCCGACGACTGCGAGAGGGGGGCGACCACGACGACACCGGCGACCTGGTCGCGGATGGCCGCGACATCGTCCATGTCGAAGTCTGCGGGTGCCGGGCCACCGCCGCCGCGACCGAAACCCTGTCCCGGACGAACCTGCAGTATGTTCACGCCCAACCCGGAGATCTGCTCGCGCACGGCCGCCGTCGCCCCATTGCCGAGTGTGACCATCGTGACGACGGCCGCGACGCCGATCACGATGCCGAGCACGGTCAGGAACGAGCGCAACACGTGCCGCCGGATTTCCCGCAGGGCGAGCACCAGCGTGGGCCCGAGCATGCTCATGGCTTTTGCGCCTCGACCTGGTCGACGAGCCCGTCGCGAACGTGCGCCACTGTATGCGCATAGGCGGCCATCTCGGCTTCGTGGGTCACCATGAGGATGGTGATTCCGGTCCGGTTGAAGCGGGTCAGGAGTTCCATGATCTCGAGCGAGCGCGCCGTGTCGAGGTTGCCCGTGGGCTCGTCGGCGAGCAGCACCTGCGGTGAAGTGACGATCGCCCGCGCGATGGCCACGCGTTGTTGCTGGCCGCCGGAGAGCTCGGCGGGAGTGTGATCCCACCAGTCGGCGAGGCCCACCTGTGCCAGCGCATTCATCGCGCCTTCCCGACGCGCGCGCGGCTTCTCGCCGCGGTAGAGCAGGGGCAGTTCGACGTTCTCGAGGGCGTTGGTCCGTGCCAGCAGGTTGAAGCCCTGGAACACGAAGCCGAGGTAGCGGCGACGCAGCAGCGCGCGCTCGTCGCGGCTCAGCCTTTCGACGTGAAAGCCCTGGAACAGGAACTCGCCTGCGGTCGGCACGTCGAGGCAGCCGAGGATGTTCATCATCGTCGACTTGCCGGATCCCGACGGTCCCATGACCGCAACGAAGTCGCCGGCCGCGACGTCGAAATCCACGCCACGCAGCGCCTGGAAGCTTGCGACACCGGAGCCGAACGTCTTGGTCACGCCGCGCAGCTGGATCAGGGGATCGCCCCGGTCGGTGCGTGCGGTACCGGGGGCATCACCCACTGTCGCTCTCCGTTGCGAGCTTCCCCGTGATCACCGCCGCCCCTTCACGCAACGAGTCGCCAGTGACTTCCGTCAGTGTGCCGTTGGTATCGCCCGTCGTGACCGCCACGGGCTCCGGCTCGCCTTGCGCATTGAGAATGTAGACTTTCTGCGCGCTGCCGCGTCCGATCTGGACTTCGCGAGTCTTGTTGCCTGCGGTCCCGCGGGGTGGCCCCGGCAGCAAGACTTTCGTGACGCCGCTGCGCTCGCCACTTGCCGCGTTGGCGTCGGGCGAGAAGCGCAATGCGGCGTTGGGCACCAACAGCACGTCGCGCTTCTCGCTCGTGACGATCTCAGCCGTGGCCGTCATGCCGGGACGCAGTGTCGAATCCTTGTTGTCCACCGCGAGCACGGCCGTGTACGAAACCACGGTGCTGGACGAACTGCTCGAAGTCGTCGAACTGGTGCTGGCATTCGCGCCGACATCGACACGTTCAACCCGCGCCGGAAACGTGCGGCCAGGGAAGGCATCCACCTGGAACGTGGCCGACTGCCCGGCGGCGACCTGGCCCACGTCGGCCTCATCCACCTTGACCTCGAGCCGCATCGCGCTCAGGTCCTCGGCGATCAGGAACAGCACGGGTGCATTGAACGAGGCCGCCACGGTCTGGCCGGGATCGATCTGCCGCGACAGCACGACGCCCGTGACCGGCGAGAGGATGAGGGCCTTGGAGAACTGCGTCTGGTCCGACGACAGCTGTGCCTGCGCCCGCGCCACGCCGGCCTCCGCGGTGCGTACACCGGCAACCGCGCGCGCGTACTCGGCCCTGGCCGTGTCGAGCTCGGCGGCCGAAGGCACCTTGCCTCCCGACAGCGCGTGCACTTCCTCGAACCGCGCGAGCGACGCTTTCGTCTGCTGCGCCGTGGCTTCCGCCTGTGCGACGCTGGCGATCGCGGACTGCAGCGACGCCCGGCTCTGCGCGATCGTGTCCTGCAGTCGTGCGGTGTCGATTCGCGCCAGGACCTGGCCCTTCTTTACCCGGTCGTTGTTGTCGACGTTCACTTCGGTCACGAGGCCCGAGAGTTCCGAGCCCACCTCGACTTCGTTGGTCGGCTGCAGGTTGCCGGTGGCCGACACCGTGACGCGCAGGTCGCCTCGTTGCACCGGCGTGGTTGCGTAGTTCGGCTCGTCGCTCTTGCGTCCAGTGATATACAGGAAGGCGAGTCCCGCCAGCAGCAGCACGCCGGCGGCGGGCGCCGCCTTGCGCAACAGCCGCATCCGCGCCGAGGCCGGTTGCCTGCCGAGGAGTACATCGAGCGCCGAGCGCTCCGGACCTGTGCTTGCCTGCGGTTCCATTGGGTCCTTCAGGGGAAAGTGGACGTCAGCGAACGCGGGGACGGCGCGTTTTCCCAACCGCCGCCGAGCGCCTTGTAGAGCTGCACGGTCGCCGCCGCACGGTCGGCGTGGGCGCCCGCGCGGCTGGTCTCGGTCGTGAGCAGGCTGCGCTCCGCATCGAGCAGATTGGAGAAATCGATGATGCCGGCCTGGTACTGGCTGCGCGCCAGCACGGTCGCGTTACGCGCAGCTTCTTCGGCGACGATGAGTTCGCGCTCGCGCCGTTCGGTGACGGAGATCGCCACCAGCGCATTCTCGGATTCCTCGAGCGCCACCAGCACGGTGTCGCGGTAGACGGCGAGTGCCTGGATGGCTGCAGCCCGCTGTTGTTCGACGGCTGCGTGCAGGCGTCCGCCCTGGAAGATCGGCGCGGTCAGGCCTGCCGCGAGGCTGCCGAACGAGGCGTTCGTGATATCACCCCAGTTCGACGTGTTGCCGCTGAGCGAGCCCGAAAGTCCCAGTGAGGGATACAGGTCGGCTTCGCGCACACCGATGCGGGCGGTCTCGGCGATCAGCGTGCGTTCGGCGGCGGTCACGTCGGGGCGCCGGCGCAGCATTTCAGCCGGGATAGAAATTTCTGCCGCGACGGCCATCGGGATCGGGGTCACGGGTTCGAACACTGCGTCGACGGTTCCCGGAGCCGAACCCGTGAGCACCGAGAGCCGGTTCAGGGCCGATGACAGTGCCTGCTCGCGCAATGGGAGGGTCGCGGCTGTCTGTGCGCGTAACTGGCGCGCCTGCTCGAGATCGAGCGCGCCGACGAGCCCGGCCTGCACGCGCCACTGGACGATCTGCAGCGTCTCGTCCTGTGCCGTCAGGTTGGCCCGGGCGATTTCGAGTTGGCGTTGAGCGAGCCGGGCATCCACGTAGTTGAGCGCGACCTCGGCCGCGACCGTGAGCTGCGTCGAGTGCAGGTTCGCTTCGGCTGCCGCGAGGTCGGCCATGGATGCCTGCACCGCTCTGCGTTGTCCGCCGAACAAGTCGAGTTCGTAGCGGGCGTCGAAGCCGGCGTCGTAGGTCGTTCGATCCGGTACCTGCGCTTCCGAACCAACGCCTATCAGTCGCGATGCGGACGTGCCGAAATCGAGCGTCGGCCACCAACCCGCACGAGTGCTCTTGAGCGCCGCCCGAGCCTGCCGGACCCGAGCGCCCGCCGCATCGATGTTCATGTTGGCGGCTAGCGCCCGCTCGACGAGACGTGAGAGCACCGGGTCGTCGAAGGTGCTCCACCAGTCTGCGACCAATGTATTCGTCGTGTCCGGTTGCGCCGCGGAACCCTGAAATCTGGCGGGCACCCCGATCGACTCGGGGGCGGGAATTCGCGGCTCCGGGCCGACCGTGCATCCCGTGCCGGCCAGCAGAAAGAGCAGCGGGAACAGGCGCGCGTTCAAGGTCCGATCCGGTAGAAGCATCTTGGGTCGAGTGCAGGTGCGATGACTACAGTACAAGAAGCTCTGGTCGAATGCCGCGCTATGGCCCGCAGTCGACCAGCGGGGTCGTCTCATTGGGACCCCCAGGTAGTGGCTGAGTTCCAGAGCGGGATCCCGATAGCGGCCCCGTGGTGGGCACCGCGCCTGAGCAGTGACGAGCGCACCGTGCGGGCCGTTAGCCGGCCCGTACGATGGCATCGATCAGAAGCTGATCGCGTTCTGCGGCAGGCTGTGGAGCAGCGCTTTCTTGTCCTTGCGCTTGCGCGTCGCGAGCCAGTGCGCGTTCGCCGAGCTGATCCCGGCATCCGCCATCGCAGGCACCCTTGGGGGCACCGCGATCGGCGGCTGACCCACCTCCTGCAGCGCCTGATTCACGCCTGGCAGCTCCGCTGACATCAATCCCTCGAACTGCTTCTCGATGTCGGCGAGCTCTGCTTCGAGCACGTCGATGCGTTCCATCTGGTAGGTGCCCGGCGCGCCTTCATAACCGATGAGCGCGCCATAGAGCTGGTCGGTGTGCTCGCGCAGCCGCTCCTCGCCCGTGATCGCACCACCTTCCTTGGTGGCGACGATGCGCTTGCGCACGTCGTCGGCCTTCACGTCGAACGCCGCGAGCTTCGCTTTGGTGGCTGCATCGACGGCCGCATTGCCGTTCGCCGCCGCGACACTCGCGCGCAACGCCTGAATGCGCTCGAGCACGGCGGTTTCCTCGCCGAACAACTTGCGGACGCGCATTGCAGCGTCGTATTGCTGCTTACGCTGGTCCAAGGTGAAGGTAGCGCGGCGGTCGAGACCGACGTCGAACTTCTGCTCGTACACCTGGTCGCCCTTGGTCATGCGCGCGGTGTAGGTGCCCGGCAGCACGCGTGGGCCCTGCGTGCCGGCACCTGCCAGCTGCACCGCCGGCGGAACGCGCGGCGGCTTCTCGCGCATCGACCATTCGACGCGGTTGAGGCCCCGGCGCTTACTGGCCGGCAGCTCGTCGACCACGCGTCCACTCGAATCGAGAATCTCGAGCTTGAGGCTGCCGAACAGGTGGCGTGTGCGCTGGTAGTACGTGATCACGGCGCCGCCCGGCGGGTTTTCGCCGATGAACGTCGCGGCGCCGCTCGACCAGCCGCCCGAAGCCTGGATGCGCTGCTGCACCGGCCGTGCGGAGATGAACGCTGCATCCTTCGTCATCAGGTCGGTGCTCAACGCACGCAGCGGCGTGATGTCGTCGATGATCCAGATACCGCGCCCGTGCGTGGCGATGATGAGGTCGTTGTCGCGCGGCTGGACGACGAGGTCGCGCACGGCGACCGCGGGGAACTTGTGGCCCTTGAAGCCGGCCCACGACTGACCGCCGTCGATCGAGACCCACAGGCCGAACTCCGTGCCGAGGAACAGCAGGTTCGGCTGCTGCGCGTCTTCCTTGATGACGTGCGCGTAGCCGCGGATGCCGCGTGCGTCCTTCGGCGTGACCAGCGGTTGCCAGCTCTTGCCGTAATCGCGCGTGACGTAGACCCATGGATCGTGGTCGCCGAAGGTGTGGCGGTCGAACGTCGCATAGGCGGTGGCGGCGTCGTGCCGGCTCGCCTCGACCCAACTTACCCACGCAGCCTTCGGCACGCCCTTGAGGTTGCCGGTGACGTTCGTCCAGCTCTTGCCGCCGTCGCGCGTGAGTTGCACGTTGCCGTCGTCGGTACCGATCCAGATCGTGCCTGCCGTCTTCGGCGATTCACTGATCGAGTAGATCGTCGTGTGCATCTCAGCGGCGGAATTGTCGACCGTGACGCCGCCGGTTTCTTCCTGGCGCTGCTTCTGCGGGTCGTTGGTCGTGAGGTCCGGCGAGATGCGGTCCCACGTCTGGCCCTGATCGCGCGTGCGGAACAGGAATTGCGCGCCGATATAGAGCGTGCCCTTCTCATTGGGCGAGAGGTGCAGCGGCGTGTTCCAGTTGAAGCGCAGCTTCTCGCCGGCGCGCGCCTTCGGCTGGATGTCGCGCGTCTCGTGCGTGTGCTTGTTCACGCGCGCGACGGTGCCGCCCTGGTATTCCGTGTAGAGGTAGTCGGCGTCCGTCGGATCGGAGAACATCCAGAACCCGTCGCCGCCGTACATGTTTTCCCAGCGGCCGTTGGTGATGCCGCCCGGATAGGCCGAATCGCCCATCCAGCTGCTGTTGTCCTGCAGGCCGCCGTACACGTGGTATGGATCTTCGTCGTCGACGCTCACGTGGTAGAACTGCGAAATCGGCAGGTTCTCGCCCTTCCACCACTTGTTGCCGCCGTCGTGACTCTGCCACAGGCCGCCGTCGTCGCCAGAAATCACGTGCTTCGCGTTTCTCGGGTTTACCCAGACGTCGTGCACGTCGCCGTGCGCCCCGTTGAATCCGCCGACCGCGCTGAAGCTGCGGCCCGCGTCTTCCGACAGGATCAGCGCGCCGTCGTCCTTGAAGACACGGTCGGCGTTGTGCGGATCTACCGTCATGCGCGCGAAGTAGAACGGACGCCAGACCATCCACTGGCTGCGGTCACGTGCTTCCCAGGTGGCGCCGCCATCGTCGCTGACGTAGAGCGCGCTCTGCGGCGACTCGACGAACGCGTAGACGCGCTTCGAATCGCTCGGCGCGACGTTGACCGCAATGCGGCCGTAGGGCTTCTGCGCGAAGCCCTTGTTCTTCTCTGGCGTCACCTCGTTCCAGGTGCGGCCGCCGTCACGCGTGACCATCAGCGCGCTGGCTGAAGGTGCCGTGGGCGATTCGCCGCCGGAGCGGAACGTCCAGCCCTTGCGGCGGAATTCCCACAGCGCGGCGTAGAGCACGTCCGGATTCTTCTCGTCCATGCTCAGGCTGGCGCAGCCGGTCGCGGCGTTCGGCGCTTTCAGCACCTGCTGCCATGTCTTGCCGCCGTCGCTGGTCTTGTAGACGCCGCGTTCGAGCGAATCGCTCCACAGGCGGCCCGTCACACAGGCAAAGACCGTGTCGCTCGTGCGCGGATCGATGCGGATGTCGGCGATGCGCTCGGAGCCGCCGAGACCCAGGTTCTGCCAGGTGTCGCCACCGTCGACCGTCTTGTAGAGCCCCAAGCCGATGGAAACGCTGTTGCGCGTCCAGGCCTCGCCGGTGCCGACCCAGACGGTTTCGGGGTTGCGCTTGTCGATCTCGACCGCGCCGACCGACTGCACGGGCTGGTCATCGAACACCGGGGTGAACGTAGTGCCACCGTCGAGCGATTTCCAGACGCCGCCGCTTGCGGCACCGATCCACAGCGCCAGCTTGCCGTCGGCGAGCGTTACTGCATCGAGGGACGAAATCCGGCCGCTCATCGTCGCGGAACCGATGTTGCGCGCGCCGAGGCCGGAGATAATCGACGAGTCGAAGGCAGGCGCCGCGGGCTCAGCGGGTGCGGCAGCAATGAGTGCCGACGGCACCAGGGCCACGGCGAGCAGGGAGGTACGCAGGATGTTCATGGTCGGTACTCCCTTACTTACTTCTTCACGGTCACGGGAAACGAGAAATAGTCCGGAGCGATCTCCGGATTCACGACCGCCGACTGGTATTCGAACTTGGCGGGGTCGCCTTCGCCCTTGATGCCGGACTCGATCGAAAGCGGCCAGAACACGCCGCCGACTTTTTCGTAATTGCCGTAGTCCGTGATCGACGTGCGCTTAACGCCGCGCACGACGCGCTGGCTTTCGATGCGGATCTCGAGGAAGTAATCGGGATCGAGGTACACGTACTGCAGGCCGCCGTCCTTGCGCACGACCTTGAGCTTGTGCGCGGGCGTACCGTCGATGTCCTCGGTGCCGAGGTATTCGATCGTGTTGCCAGCGGCGGCGGCATCGGCCAGCACGCCGTCGATGGTGGCGTCCTCGGCGAATTCCTTGACGTCGTCGGCCGGCATGCGCTCGGGGTCCTTGCGGCCGTTGAACGGGTCGATGCGCCAGCCTTCCTTGCCGTCGTACGACTGGACCTGCGAGAGGCCCTGCATGCTGACCTCGGTGCGGATCGAGTCGGGCCGCTGCTTGGTCTCGCGCAACTCGAGCACGAACTGCCCGCCGTTGACGATGAGCCGGCCTTCGCGACGCAGCGATTTCACGGCGTGCAGCGCCGCGCCGCCGCCCTTGGCCTCGATGTTCTTCGCGACGAGTTCCGTGGCTGTCAGTGCGCGAGCCGTGGTCCCGGCGAGCAGCAGGGCGAGGCCGAGCGCGGCCCGGTGGATCATCTGCATGCGAATTCCCCCAAGCCAATGGGTCGAACTAAAGAGCGGTGATTCTACGCGGCGCGGTGCCAGACGAAAGCGCAAAGCAGGCCCACCGACACGGCAGCTACCAGCGCCTCCATGGCCAGCACGACGCAGGCCACCCGCAGCGCCGGCACACGCAGTGCAAGCAGGGTCAGCACCGGCAGCGCGGTGGCGAACCACAACAGCACGCCGTACGTCGCACCAACGGTGAACCATGGCGTGCTGGTGAACGCGGCGAGGCCCCACCCGAGCCAGAAGAGCAGCCCTGCCGCCGCGCCACACAGACCATAAAGCGCCGCCGTGTGCAGCACGCGCCAGCCTGAGTCGGGCCGCCAGCCCGCCGCCCGCAGCTCGGGCCTGCGCGCGAGCAGCGCTGACGAGACCAGGCCACCCCAGAGCGTGCCCGCCAGGCCGCCCGCGAATCCCGCGAGCACGGTCATGATCAGTTCGATGCGCAAGAGGGGTTGGTGGCTCGTGGCAAGGGGAGGGTTCCGGGGTCGAAGGATGGTAACGTACGAGGTGATCCCGCGAGCCATGGCCATGCAAGAAAGTTACATCGAACGCATCCTGAAGGCGCGCGTCTACGACGTCGCCATCGAATCCCCGCTCGAGCCGGCCCGCCGGCTGAGCCGGCGCCTGGGCAACGACGTGCTGTTCAAGCGCGAAGACCTGCAGCCGGTCTTTTCGTTCAAGCTTCGCGGCGCCTACAACAAGATCTCCACGCTCGACGACGCCACGGCGGCGCGCGGCGTGATCTGTGCGTCGGCCGGCAACCATGCGCAGGGTGTCGCGCTCGCGGCGCGGCGGCGTGGCATCGTCGCCGTCATCGTGATGCCGCGGACGACGCCGCACATCAAGGTGCAGGCAGTGCTCGACCTCGGCGGTGAAGTCGTGCTCGAGGGCGACGATTTCGATCACGCATTCGAGCACGCCATGGGTGTGGCGCGCGAGCGCGGGCTCACCTTCATCCATCCGTTCGACGACCCCGACGTGATCGCCGGTCAGGGCACGATCGGCATGGAAATCCTGCGGCAGTGTTCTTCACCGCCGGACGCGATCTTCGTGCCGATCGGCGGCGGCGGCCTGATCGCCGGTATTGCGACGTACGTGAAGTCGCTCTATCCGCAGGTGCGCATCGTCGGCGTCGAGCCCGAAGACGCGGCGAGCATGCACGATTCGCTGCGCGCCGGTGAGCGCGTCACGCTCGACCGTGTCGGCATCTTTGCCGACGGCGTGGCCGTGCGTCGTGTCGGCGAGGAGACGTTCCGCCTCGCGCGCAAGTACGTCGACGAAGTGCTGCTGGTGACCACCGATGAAATCTGCGCCGCGATCCAGGACATCTTCGAAGACAACCGCACGATTGCCGAGCCCGCGGGCGCGCTCGCGGTGGCCGGCATCAAGCGTTACGTCGCGCGCGAGCAGTGCACGGGCCAGACGCTGATCGCGCTCAACTGCGGCGCCAACATCAACTTCGACCGCCTGCGGCACATCGCCGAGCGGGCGGATATCGGCGCGCAGCGCGAAGCCTTGCTGGCGGTGGAGATTCCCGAGGAACCCGGCAGCTTCCTGCGGTTCTGCCGCCTGCTTGGCCGCCGCAGCGTCACAGAGTTCAACTATCGCTACGACGACTCACGTTCAGCCCGTATTTTCGTGGGAGTTTCGCTTGCCGAAGGTCGGCGCGAGAAGGAAGCGCTGTTGGCGCTGGTAGCGGACGCGGGCTACCGCGTCATCGACATGAGCGACGACGAGATGGCCAAGCTGCACGTGCGCTACATGGTGGGCGGCCACGCGCACGGACTGCAACACGAGCGACTGTTCCGCTTCGAATTTCCGGAACGCCCGGGGGCGCTGCTGCGCTTTCTCGAGGCGGTGGGCACGCACTGGAACATCAGCCTGTTCCACTACCGCAACCACGGCTCCGATTACGGGCGCGTGCTCGCGGGCGTGCAGGTGGCGCCGGCAGATGCGGGGCGATTCGCCGGGTATCTCGGCGAACTCGGTTACGTCTACACCGAAGAGACCGAGAACCCCGCCTACCGCATGTTCCTCGGCGACTGACGCCCGCAGATCGGTGCGACGACGTCAAGGCGACCACAGTCGTGGGCGCTGGCAACGGCGGCTGGCCTGCGCCCGTCAGCGCGAGGGCAGGTGCGCGTAGCGGCGGGGCGAGAACAGCTGGATGAATTCCCCGAACACCCGCTCGCTGAGCGGCCGGGCGACCGGGAGATGCCGGTGCGTGGCCGCCTGTATCCGCGCGATGCGCGCGGGACTCCAGTGGCGCTCGATCTCGCTGCGTCCGCTCGGCAGATGCAGCCAGCGGTCGATCAGGGCGGCATCGGCTTCAAGGTGAAACTGCAGTCCCCAGGCGTGGTCGCCCAGTCGATAGGCCTGTTGCCGGCAGCTGCGGGTCCACGCCAGCGGCACGGCTTCCGGCGGCGGCTTGAACGCGTACGCGTGCCACTGAAAGACGTAGCGCGGTGTCCGCTCGAAATGACGGAACAGCCTGTCGCCATGGGCCTGCGGACGCGTATGCAGGCGGTACCAGCCGATTTCGGGAACGGCATTCGGCTGCACCCGTCCTCCCATTGCCGCCGCCAGCAGCTGGCCACCGAGGCAGATGCCGAGCACTGGCTTCTGCGCATTCACCGCCTCGCGGATGAGCTCGATTTCGGTCTTGAGGTGAGGGAACTGCTCCACTTGGTCGACGTTCATCGGGCCACCGAGCACGACGAGGCCGTCGTAGCGCCGGAGGTCCGGTTGCGCGTCCGGTTCGCGGCCGAAATTCACGTAGCGGATGCGGCAACCGGATTCGCGTAGCAGCGGGTCGAGGTGGCCGAGCGGTTCGGAGGCGACGTGCTGGAAGACGAGCAGTTTCGACATGTGCGGGCGCTTTGATTCCAAAGCCTGGCGAACCGGGCTGAAGTGAGCATTCTGGTGTCAAGACGGCGGGACGCTCAATGCCGGCTGTTACGCTGCCGCGCACAACTTGCCGAAGGTCGGATCACCGTCGCAGGGTTGATGCAATATGAAAGCCCATGAGCGCTCACTACCTGCCTCGCCGCCTGCCCGAATCCCTGCATCGTGACATTCGCGGCCTGCGGCATCACTTCACCCGTTGGGCAGGAACCCGGGCCGATGCACCACCGATCGTGCTGCTGCACGGTTTCATGGATTGCGGCGCGACGTTCCAGTTCGTCGCCGACGAAATCGCGCCGGCACGGAGCCTGATCGCGCCCGACTGGCGTGGCTTTGGCCGCTCTGGCTGGAACCCCCAGGGCTACTGGTTCCCCGAGTACTTCGCCGATCTCGATGCGATGCTCGATTGGCTGGCCCCCGACACGCCGGTCGATCTCGTCGGGCACAGCATGGGTGGCAACGTCGCGATGATCTACGCGGGGCTCAGGCCCGGGCGTGTACACAGGCTGGTGACCCTCGAAGGCTTCGGCCTGCCCGGCGCGCCGCCGGAACTCGCGCCCGGCCGCTACCGCGACTGGCTCGACCAATGGCGCGATCCGGAGCCAGCCGCGGTGTTCCCGAGCCTCGACGTGTTCGCCGGCGTGCTGCGCAAACGCAATCCGCGCCTGTCGGCCGAGCGTGCCGATTTCGTCGCGCGTGCGTGGAGCGAAACGTTGCCTGACGGCCGCGTCCGTCCCTGCTTCGACCCGGCGCACAAGCGCGTCAATCCCATCCTGTACCGGCGCGCGGAGGTCGAAGCCTGCTGGGCCGAGGTGCGGGCGCCATTGCTGTACGTCGCGGGCGAGGAGTCGGACTTCCTCGAACGGCTGCAGGGTGCCGGCGCTCCGGAGAAGGTGCGCCGCCTGGTGCCGCAACTCGAGCCGCGGATCGTCGCTGCCGCGGGCCACATGGTGCACCACGACCAGCCTGCGGCGGTCGCCCGCCTCATCGAGGAATTCCTCGACCGCTAGGGTCCTATAATCGGCGTCATGAACGACACGAAGTCCAACCTGCGACTGCCCCTGGTCCTGTTCGCCGTCGTGCTGCTCGGACTCGTGTGGTCCAGCATCGGGCCGCACGACCGGCTGACGTGGTTCCTCGAGGTCGTGCCGGTGCTGATCGCAGCGCCGCTGCTGGTGTGGACGGTCCGCAGTTTTCCGCTGACGCCGCTCGCTTACGTGCTGATCGCCGTGCATGCGTTGATCCTGATGTACGGCGGCCACTACACGTATGCGCTGACGCCGTTCGGCAACTGGATGCAGGACGTGTTTGGCTTCACGCGCAATCATTACGACCGCATCGGGCACCTCATGCAGGGCTTCGGCCCGGCAATCGTTGCGCGCGAACTGCTGCTGCGCACGTCGCCGCTGCGTCCGGGCAAGTGGCTGTTTGCGCTGATCACGCTCAGCATTCTCGGCGTCAGCGCGTGCTACGAATTCACGGAATGGTGGGCTGCGATTGCGGGCGGCGATGCGGCCGGCGCGTATCTCGGTACTCAGGGCGATGTGTGGGACACGCAGTGGGACATGTTCCTCGCCGGCTGCGGTGCCATTCTTGCGCAGGCGCTGCTGGCTCGAGTCCACGATCGGCAGCTGTGGCAACTCGATCCGTCGCTGCGGCCGAAATGGGAGTCCGCGCAGGGTCCTTGAACACTTCCGGCGTCGGTGGTTGGGTATTCCTCGCGTCGATTGACGCTCCGGCCAAACGATGGTCTAGTCCGGCGCATCGTGTACGAAGCCAGGCACCAGCCACTCCTGCCGCGGGCGACCTTTCTGCGTCGCGTCGCAAGTCACGTGGCAATGGCCGTGGCGTTGCTGGCGTTGTCGCTCGGGGCCGGCATGCTCGGCTACGAGCATTTTGAAGACCTGCCCTGGATCGACGGGTTCCTGAACTCGGCGATGCTGCTCGGCGGCATGGGTCCGGTGAACCCACCGCTGACGGCAGCAGGAAAACTGTTCGCCGGAATCTACGCCCTCTACGCCGGACTGGTCTTCATCGTCACGGCCGCACTCGTCGTCACGCCGATCCTGCACCGGATGCTGCATCGCTTTCACCTGAACGAGAGGGCTTGAGGTCATTCCCGCCCGGGTAGACGGGTCTCAGCGAATCGCCTCATCGAACACCAGCGCGCGCACCAGCCGCACCGGCGGCGAGCCGTACGACAGCACCTGGTCGTGGTATGCCTTGAGGTCGAATTTCGCGCCCGCCCGCCGCTCGGCCTCGGCGCGCATGTCCGAGTGCTCCTGGTAGCCGACGAAGTACGTCGACAGCTGCGCCGAGCTGAGCTGGGCGCGGACCCACTTGCCGGCGGCTTCACGCTCTTCCTGGAAGCCAGTCTCGACCATGAGCTTCATCGCTTCGTCGCGTGTCATGCCGTCGACGTGGATCGCCGCATCCATGATCGCGTTGGTGATCGAGCGCAGGTACCACTTGAGCTGCACCAGCTGCATCAGCGGGTCACCGCCACGGAAAGCCTGCTCTTCCATCACGCGCTCCGCGTAGACCGCCCAGCCCTCGACGAACGGACCCGAACCCAGCATCGCGCGCAGGACCGACGGATAGCGGTTCGAGTGCGCAAGCTGCAGGTAGTGTCCCGGCATTGCTTCGTGGATGGTCAGGTTCGCGATCGAGCGAGTGTTGTATTCGCGCAGGAATGAGTCGACCTGCGCGTTCGTCCATTCCACCGGGATCGGTGACACGGCATAGAACGTGCGCTGGCCCTGGTCGAGCGGCCCCGGCGAGTCGCAGTACGCGACCGCGACGCCACGCTGGAACTCGGGCATCAGGATCACCTCGAGCGGCTCCTCGGGCACGGTCACGAAATTCTTCGCGCGCACGAACTCCGTGGTCTCGCGCAGCATCTGCTTTGCGAAATCGACGACGCCGTCGCGCGGCACGCGCTCTGCGCTCGCGATGTCGAGCGCTGCCTTGATCGCGGCCTGCTGCTCGGCCGGCGTCGGCTTGGCGGGCGTCGGCGGCGCACCGGCGCGGCCGGCGAGTACCCGGCGCGAGACTTCGTACATCTTCGCCCGCGTGGTGATCGCGTCGGCTTCGGCGCGACGCCGGATCTCGGCGCGGTTGAGCGGCGACATCAGGGCGAAGCCGAGCTTCTCATCGTACAGCTCGCGGCCGATCCGGAAGTCGCCCTTGGCCTGCGGCACGAGCGTCTGCTCGAGCCATTGCTGGTGCGTCTTCACCGCGGCGCGGGCAGCCGCAATCGCCTGCTCGAGGCGCGCGCGATCGGTCGCGGGCAGCTGCGCGAGATTCGGCACGACGAGTTCGTCGACCAGGCTCAGCACGCCCGGGTTCTGCCTGACTGCGGTCTCGGCGTGGATCGCGGGCACGCGCGCCGGCACGATGTTGGCGCGCATCTGCTCGAGCAGTCCGGGCAGCTTCTCGAGTCGGCTCGTGACGGAGCCAAGGCGCTGCGGGAGCGGAGCGAATTCGCGCGCGAGCAGCCCGTACAGCGATTGCCCCGCGAGCTGCGTGTAGACCAGCGGATCCCACGACCAGTCGCGATACTTTTCCTCGGACCAGACCGAGTAACGCAGCTGGTTCTCGAGCATCGCGGCGTCGACCTGGTTGGCGCGCGACAGCCTGGAGTGATCGATGTCCTGCAGATCACCGAGGACACTCTTGATCCACGTGAGCCCGCGCGCGCGCCCCGCTGCACTCATGTCGTCCAGCTCACCGTCGAACCGGTGGTCGCCGAGCTGGGTAGCCGAGACCGGCGAGTACCGTCCGAACTCCTCGATGTAGCGCCTGCTGAGCGCATCGAAGCGCGCATCCGCAGTGGCGCTGGCGGCGAGGGCTGCAGGTTGCAGCGCCACGCAGAACGCCAGCAACATCAGCGTGCAGCAAGAGCGGACGAGGCGGGAGGTTCGGTGCATGGATGAGTTCTCCGGAGGCGGACGCGCACGTCGCTGTTTGCAACGCGGACACGAGAGGATGGGAAGTGACCGATTGTCACTTGAAGTCGTGTCCCGACGCTACTGGCGGTCCGCGCTGCGAGCGTGCATCGGCTATCCTGCCGCGCACCGATGAGCATCCAGACCCCACGCCAACGCGGGTACGGCCGCACATGAAGAGCGAGCGTCGTGCGCTGCTGCGCAATGCGGATTTCACGCGCTACATTCTCGCGCGTTTCCTGGGCTCGCTGGCCGTGCAGATGCAGACAGTGGCTGTCGGCTGGCAGGTGTACGAAGTCACGCGCAGTCCGCTCGACCTCGGCTTGATCGGGCTGTCGCAGTTCCTGCCGTTCGTGCTGCTGATCCTGCCGGCGGGGCACTTCGCGGACACCCGCGACCGCCGCCGCATCATCACCGGTTGTTACGTGCTGCTGCTGCTCTGCGCGCTGCTGTTGCTCGCATTCTCATGGCAGGGCCCGCACAGCGCGTGGCCCGTGTTCGGGATCATGACGTTGTTCGGCGTGGCCCGCGCGTTCGCCATGCCGGCGAGCCAGGCCCTGCTGCCGAACCTCGTCGAGCGTGAACATTTCGGTGCCGCGGTCGCCTTCAATTCCTCGCTGTGGCAGGTCTCGACGATCGTGGGCCCCGCGCTTGGCGGCCTGCTGTATCTCGCGGGCGCCACCATCGTTTACGCAACCGTAGCGACCTTGCTCGCGGTGTCGCTGGTGATGCTCGCAACGCTGCGTCGGGGCGGCGAAGCGGGCGTGGCCGCGAGCACGGTGCCGCTCGGTCGCCACGCGCTGCTCGAAGGACTGCGGTTCGTGCGCGGGCGACGTCCCGTACTTGGCGCAATTTCCCTCGACTTGTTCGCGGTGCTGTTCGGCGGTGCGACGGCGCTGTTGCCGGTGTATGCCGCCGACGTGCTGCACGTCGGTCCGAGCGGGCTCGGCTGGTTGCGTGCAGCACCGGGCGTGGGGGCGGCGTTGACCGGTGTCTTGCTCGGCGTACTGCCCGTGACCCAGCGTGTCGGCCACTGGATGTTCGGCGGCGTGATCGTCTTCGGGTGCGCAACGCTAGTGTTCGGCGTCTCGACGAGTTTCTGGATTTCGCTCGGCGCACTCACCGTGCTGGGCGCGGGCGACATGGTGAGCGTGTACATCCGCCACCTGCTCGTGCAGCTCGAGACGCCCGACGACATCCGCGGCCGCGTCAGCGCGGTGAACTCGGTGTTCATCGGCGCGTCGAACGAACTCGGCGAATTCGAGTCCGGGCTCGTGGCCGCGTGGCTCGGCGCGATGCCGGCGGTGGTCATCGGCGGCTGCGCGACGCTGTTCGTTGCGCTCGCGTGGACCCGCTTGTTCCCCGAGTTGTGGCGCATGGATAGGTTCCCCGACCGGGGGTGACAACTGTATATGCATACAGTAGTCTCGACGCATGCGGCGGGCAGACCGACATCAGGTGGAGAAAGGCCGCGGCGCGGTCACGAACCCGGCCGGTCGCTTCGAGTCGACCACCCTCACGCCGGAGGATGACGGCTGGGGGAGCCTGGACGAGCCCCTGCAGAACCCGGCGACGACGCTGATTGCCGAGTTCCCCAGGCGCGCGATCACCACCAATCGTTCGCCGGACGTCCCTTTCGACCAGTCGCTCAACCCGTACCAGGGGTGTGAACACGGCTGCATCTACTGTTTTGCAAGGCCCGCGCATGCATACCTCAATCTCAGTCCCGGCCTCGACTTCGAGACGCGCATCTTCCATAAGCCCAATCTTGCGGCACTGCTGCGGCAGGAACTCTCGTCGCCGCGCTACGTCTGCAAGGTGCTGCACGTCGGCGGCAACACCGATCCCTACCAGCCGGCCGAGCGCAAGCTGCTTGCCACGCGCGCGGTCCTCGAGTTGTTGCTCGAACGGCGCCATCCACTGTCGATCATCACCAAGGGCGCCCTGATCCTGCGCGACCTCGACCTGCTGCGCGCGCTGGCCGAGCGGCAGCTGGTTTCGGTCTTCATCAGCATCACGAGCCTCGACGACAAGCTGAAGCGGACGCTGGAGCCGCGAGCCGCGTCGCCCCAGGCGCGATTGCGCGTGATTCGGGAACTGACGGCGGCCGGCGTGCCCGTCGGCGTGATGATGGCGCCCGTGATTCCGGCCCTGACGGACCACGAGGTTGAACACGTGCTCGCAGCCGCGGCGGCGGCCGGGGTGCGCAGAGCGGCGTTCCTCATGCTGCGGTTGCCGTTCGAAGTCGCGTCCCTGTTCGAGAGCTGGTTACGCGAGCATTACCCGGAGCGCGCTGACCGCGTACTGAACCACGTCCGCGAGATGCGCGGCGGCCGTTTGAACGATCCCCGTTTCGGTCACCGCTTACGTGGTGAAGGCGCCTACGCGGCGATGGTGGCCGCACGGTTTGCGAGCGCCTGCCGGCGTCTCGGGCTCAACCAGGAGGCCGCGCCACAGCTAGATACGCAGCAGTTCGAGCGCGATCCCGGCGCACCGCAGCAAGGGGGATTATTTGACTGAAGTTGACTCCGGCCAAGCTGTATTTCCGGTCCGAATCCTTGACGTATACTCGGTCGTCCAAACGTCGTCGCCGCTGCGCGGGTCGCGCGGCCGCAGGAGGACTGCCATGATTCACGCAAGGTTCGAGCGCCGTCTCCCGGCGAGCGTCCGCGCGCCGTGGCGCGCCGCGGCGGGAGTAGCCGTGCTCGGAGTCGCGGCGTCCGGCTGCATGACGTCCAAGGTGGACGAGACGCGCCAGATCGCAACGCCGATCCAGGCGAACGAATCGATCGTGCTGCTGAAGAAGCCGCAGCTCGAAGGCGTGGGCACCGAGGAAGAATTCCTCGACTGCATCCAGGAGCGCCTCGGCGGAGAGCTGGTTCATCCCGAGAAAGGGCAGAGCGCGCATTCGGGCAAGGCCGCGCGCACGGCGTTCAAGATTTACGGCGAACAGGAATTCACCGACGCGTTGTTTCCCTGGTTCGAGCCGAGCACGGCTCCGGCCAACGCGGATGGCCTGCACGTACTGTTGCAGCGGCCCGGAATCACCGAGCGGCTGCAGGAAATCCGCGTCCGCTATGTCGTCTGGATCGATGGCAACACCCGCAAGACCGACGGCGGCGGCAGCGTCGCGTGCGCAATCGGGCCGGGCGGCGGCGGCTGTTTCGGCGTCGGCTGGTGGGAGAAGGAATCGGGCTATGTCGCGACCGTCTGGGACATGCAGAACGCGAGCGAAGTCGGCACGGTCAGCACCGACGTCACCGGCACTTCCGTGCTGATCGGCGCCATTGCACCGATCCCGATCATCACTCCAGTGCGCAACACAGCCTGCAATCGCTTGAGTGAACAGCTGCGCGCATTCCTCGTCGGGGACGACCTGGTGGTCCCCGGGGCGGCCGCTGCCGGGGCGGCGGGCGCCGCAGGTTCGCGTTGACGGTTGAACCGCCGGCCTCCGGATGCATCCAAAGACGTAGGACCACAGCTGCGGGATATCGTCCACGCCGGCCGCCGTCCAGGGGTATTGACGCATGCACCGCATTTCAGGACTGACGGCGGCAGTGTTCGTGGCAGCGGCTGCGCTCGCCACTAGCGGGTGCCTGACGACCAGTTCCAGTTCGATGCCCAGCGGAATGCCGAGTGGCATGCCGAGCTCATCGCCCTCGTCACCATCCTCCTCGGGCAGTTCGTCGCCTTCGAGCCCCGGTTCGGGCGGCAGCACGGGCCAGCAGTCGCCCTCGTCCTCGGGGAACCAGGGGTCGTCCTCGCCCTCGTCGTCGGGGAGCCCCGGTCAGCCATCGTCTTCCGGTAGCTCCGGCGGTTCCGGGCCACCCCCACCGCCGCAGCCGCAAGGTTGGCCGACGCCTCCGTCCGCTGGCGGTTCGCAGGGCGGCACGACTTCATCGTCCGGAGCACCGGCCGGTGGTGGTGCGGCCGGGCGCGCGCCCGGCACCCAGGGCGATTCGACACGTAGTGGCGGCCAGACG
>JBAVIQ010000343.1:0-2443 GCA_049687035.1 Steroidobacteraceae bacterium | reverse complement strand
GCATCAGGCAGCCAGCGCCAGCAACAACATGGCCATCAAACTTCGCGTCATCAGCGAACATTATCGCGAACTCGGCGAGAACCGGTCCCGCGTGTTCGGTGTCAACGGCGGCACGGTCGGACGTGCGCCGAGCAACGACTGGGTCCTGCCCGACCCGAGTCGCGTTGTCTCCGGCCACCATTTCGAAGTGCAGTGCCACGGCGGCAAGTACTGGCTGATCGACACCAGCACCAACGGCGTCTTCGTCAACGATGCGGACGAACCCGTCTCGGACACAGGTCGTATCGAGCTGAACGATGGCGACCGGCTGCGCGTGGGCGACTACGACATCCTCGTCAGTCTCGACAATCGCATCGATTTCCTGCCCACGACGGGCGACGAACAATCCGCCGCGGAACACCTCGACTCCGACATCGGCCACAACATCAACTTCGACAACCTGTTCACGCCGCGCGAGACCGGCGACAGCGGCTCGCTCCCGATCGGCAACGCATTCGGCGTGCGCATGAACGTCGAGTCGCGCGCGAAACTGCTCGAATCGTTGCAGCGCACCGCGGAATCTTCCGGCGAGAGTTCGTTCGATCCGACGCGCACGGGCCGTATCGATTCCGTCGTGCCGGGCATGGAGCCGGCCGATGGTGGCGAGCCCGCCCCTGCGCCACCGCCGCTCGCGAGGCAGGCGGCACCGGCTCCAGGCAGCCAGGACTGGGCACTGCGCACGCGCCAGATTACGCGCGAAGAACTCGAGGACTCGCTGGCGCGACGCAAGACGCGAGTCGATGCGCGTGAGCGCTCGCTCCCGTTTCACCAACAGGCCAGCACCTGGGCAGACCTGCGGTCGGCTGTGCAGGCATTCTGCCGTGGCGCCGGCATCGATCAGGCCACGCTCTCGCCAGAAGCCCAGGCCATGCTGCCGCTCGTCGCTGGCCAGTTGCTGCGTGAGGCGGTCGTCGGGTTCAACGACATCCTGCGTGCACGTGCGACAGGCGCCGTAGCTGCAGCCGTCGCGGCCGTACCGGTGGCACCGGGCAACAGCAGCAACCCGCTCCGTTCATCGACGAGCATCGAGCAGGCCCTGCAGCGCCTCTTCGAAGCGCACGGGCGACTCTTTGCAGGCCCGGTCGACTCGTTGCGGGACGTGCTGCAGGACACGCGTGACCACGATGCAGCACTCGCCGCCGGCATGAAGGCAGGGCTCGACTCCGTGCTTGGCCAGCTCTCGCCGGTGAACGTCGCCGACCAGTTCGAGCAAGGCCGCGCCCGCCAGCTCGCACCGGGGCAGGATCCGCGTCCCCGGTACTGGGAGCACTACTCCGAGTTCTACCGCCTGCTGACCCAGCAGCCGGCGGGCACCGAAGAAATGCCGCGGTCGTTCACCGAGGCATTCGAACGCGAGTACGTGCGCGTACGTGCGGACCTGCGGCAGAAACGCCCGACCTGACGACCGACGTCAACAGCCGCGACACGAGCCGGCGGCGGCGCGGCCCGCTGAACCTTCCGCCTTCGAACGTCACTGCCAACCACAGGCCGTCGACCCCCGCTGCCAGCAGGTCGACGGCATCGGCCATCGCGGGCGGCAGCTCGATCTCTTCGCGACGCGCGGCCTCCGCAATGCATTGCCGGAGGATTCGACGCCAGCGCGCGTAATAGCGGCGGTGAACGTTGGCCAGCCCGGGATTGTGCATCGCGCCGCTCCACAGGCTGAGCCAGACGGCAGGAAAGCTCCCCTCACGCTGCAGCGGCACCATGAACTCGAGCGCCGCACGCAACCGCGACAGCCCCGGCGCGGCCTGCGCCAGCGTCGCATCGAGTTCGGCGAACGACCGCTCTGCCAGCCATTCGAACGCGCAGGCGATCAATTCGTCCTTGTCGCGGAAATAGTGGGTGATGACGCCGATGCTGAAGCCACCCGCCTCGGATACCCGGCGCACCGTCGCGCTCGCTGCGCCCTCCCGCTGAATCACGTCGACCACGAGCGCCGCGATCTCGACACGGCGCTGGCCAGCATCCACTCGTCTCGGCATCAGGCGCTCCCTGCGAGGTGAACGACCGGCTGCCCGGTGCTGCTTCCACTCTAAACATAACAAGTGTTATATATCAACGCACGACGGCCGCCGGCCGGCCACGAACGCGAGCTGCGCCCTTGAGCGACACGTCCACGATCCACCGCACGGGCCGTACCAGCAACCGCGAAACCCGCCGTGCGGCACGTACGCACCGCGCGGCCGAGAAGCTGCCCTACATTCGCCGCCGCATCCCCGCGGTCGAACTGCTGAACAGCGAAGCCATCGAGATCATCGAGGCCAATGCCGAGACGATCCTGGAAGAAATCGGCATCGAATTCCGGCGCGACCCGCAATCGCTGCGCCTGTGGCACGAGGCAGGGGCCGACGTGCAAGACGAGCGCGTGCACATTCCGCGCGGTCTCGCCCGCAAGTTGCTG
>JBAVIQ010000342.1:0-3362 GCA_049687035.1 Steroidobacteraceae bacterium | reverse complement strand
ACGGCAATCGCCCTGCGTGAGTCCTCTAGGATCGCCTCCGCGAAAACCTGGCTGCAATTATCGCTCTCGATGCGCGGTAGGCGAAAAAGTGCTCGCTGCGGGAAACCGAGTTTTTCAACAGAATAGGCCGACTCCGGCCGGTCGCGAACGTCCGCTTCTGTCTAATGCAGACGCCGGCGAGACCGTCACGGGGTCACCTCCCGCGCGACCCTCCCCCCTCAAGCTCCGCTGCCCTGCTTCGCTTGCGGCCCGGCCAGGACATCAATGTCCTGGCGTTCGCGCCGACGGCCTGACATTCGGTCAGGCCGCTTAGATCCAGCGCTCACCCACTCCCCGTCGGACAGATCCTCCACGGGAAACCCTCCCCTCCGAGGCGGCGCTTCAACCGCGCCGCGAGCTGCGGAGCAGCGTCCCCTCTTCTCCGCACGGCCGAGTCACTCACCCGAGTGCAGACGGTCAACGGGGAAGAACGACTTAGAGTGGAAGCACGGAGCACAGCCGAACCACGGCCCGGATCCGAGGTGCCCCAGCCAGGCGATCCAAGAGTAGAATTCCAACATGCGATGGCTCATCGCTTACGCAGCCGCTTTGATTGTCACGCTTGCCCTGCTCTTGGTCTTGTTGACCTATGGCATTGGTTGTGACTGCGGACGCGAGGATACGGGTCTGTTTTGCTGGCTATGCAACAACCAACTGCTCTGCTTGGCCTTTGCGACGTCACCACTGTGGATCACCGCCCTGGCGAATCTGCGCGCGAGCCGGCGCAGGCATAAGCGCGAGCTCTACGGCGACGACTACTACGACCACCAGCCGAAGTAACGGAGCGGACGGACCGCGTCTCTCGAAAGCGACCCGGCTCTGCGACCGCTCCCCCTTCCCGATCTGACCCCATTCCCCAGCCAACTCCAGTCGCGCCACGAACGCTTTGCTAGGCCGCCGACTCACGTGCGACTTCCCAGCCCGGAAACACCAGCACGGCCGGATGACACTTGAGCGCCCGGGCCAGCACCTTGGCCCGCTCGACCCCGAGGTTGACCCGGCCGTTCTCAATCGCCGAGATCGTGGACTGCGGAATACCGGTGAGGTCGGCGAGCTGGCCCTGGGTGAGCTCCTGGAGTTCCCGCAGAATGCGCACCGACTCGCCGACGGAAACCTCGACGCGCCGCTTGGCTGGTCTGAACTCTCTCATCTCACGGTCTCCGATAGTCGTGGGGAGTGACCTGAATGACCTGTATCAGCAGCACGTTCGCTACCACGCGGTAGATCACTCTCCGTTTCAAGCCTAGGCGGGAAGATCGATGCCCTTTCCACTCGCCGGATAGGGATTCATCGTGGAATCCCTTGATGGCCCGCAGCCCCGGCGGTCCCGAAAGCGCGGCAATGTCCTTCCACTTCTCGTAGCGCTTCAGAATCTCGAGCGGCACCGCACCGGACAGCTGCTTCTCTACCCGGCGATGCTCTTCAATTCGCCACATACCTTATGATATCTATACCATAATTGGTATGTCAACGCACCCGCCACCGCTTCCCGATCCGACGCCACTCCCCATCGGACAGACACTCGCCGGAAGACCATCCCTTCGGAGGCGCTGCCCCGGCGGGTAAGAAGATTCTGATTCAGGGCTGTCCTTGTCCTCGCTCGCAGTGCGTCGACTGTCGATCCCGTACGTTGTTCGCCTTGTTCGCCTTGTTCGACTGGGGCGAGAACCAGTCTCGGATGCAGGAACTCGAGGTATGCTTCGAACAGCGAGTCTGCCTGTGATCGCGCGAGATTCGAAACGGATGACGAACCCGATGCCACGACCCAACCCGGTTTGCGCGTTTCCAGACTGATGTCCGAGCTTCCCGACTGGATCCGTCTGGCGCGCCAGCAGTGGCGCTGGCAAGGCCAGGTGCGCCCGCCCTTTGCCACGACACCGGGGCCGGACCAGACATCGGTCTGGGACTTCCCGCGCCCGCCGCGCTTGGCGCCGGACACGCGCGAGGTGGTGGTGCGTTGGGGTGATGTCGAAGTGGCGCGCACGCGGCGCGCCCTGCTCGTGCTGGAGACCGCCCACCCGCCGAGCGTGTACCTGCCGTGGGACGACGTGGCCCGGCATCTCTTGCAGCCGGCGGCCGGTAGCTCGTTCTGTGAATGGAAAGGGCCGGCGCGTTACTGGACTTTGGTACAGGGCGATCGGCGCCTGCCACGCGTGGCCTGGAGCTACCCGCAGCCGCTGGCCGGTGCCGAAGCGCTGGCGGCGTGCGTGGCGTTCTATCCGGCGGCGCTGGATTGCCGTGTCGATGGCGCGGTCGTCACGCCGCAGCCCGGCGGCTTCTACGGCGGCTGGATCACGCCCGAGTTGGTCGGCCCGTTCAAGGGCGAGCCCGGCAGCGAGGACTGGTAGCGACTGCTTTGAAGCCAGACGGCCGATCGAACGCCCGGGCTCAGTTACGCTTGCGAAACACCACGAGGTGCTGCCACGGCAAGCTGCCCACGGTGCGATCCCACACCAACGCATGCACGGCGACTTCGCGCTTGATCTGGGCTTCGCTCATCTTGTGCAGCGTCTTGATCGGCACGTTCGGGTCTTCGGCCCGGTACTCGACGAACACGAGCTGACCGCCCGGCTTGAGGGCGCGGACGATGCTGGCCAGCACCTCGTACGGAAACGCCAGCTCGTGATAGACGTCGACCATGATGGCCAGGTCCACCGACGAAGCCGGCAACCTGACGTCGTCCTCAGCACCGAGCAAGGGCTGGATCTGTGTCAGTCCAGTTTGCCGCACCGTGCTTTGCAGCATGGCCACCATCTCGGGCTGCACGTCGACCGCGAGCACCTTGCCGCCGGGGGTGACGACCGGAGCCATGCGCCGGGCCAGGTAGCCCGTGCCCGCACCAATGTCGGCCACCACCATGCCGGGCTTGAGTTGGAGTGCCGTCACCAGCAGGTCGGTTCGTTCTTCGCGCTCGCGCTCTTCGCGCTCGAGCCACGCGGCGCCCTGCCAGCCCATGACGCCGGCGATGTCGCGGCCCATGTAGCGTTTGCCGATGCCATCGGCGCCTGCAGGGACGGGCGTGTAGCGCTCGGCGGGCTTGCCGGCGTCGGCGAGCGCCAGCGTTGCCATGCACAGCAGCAAGGCACCCAGCACCGTGGCAGACAAGCTCCGCGCGATTCGATTCATGGTCCACACACCGCACCCGAAAGCAGACCCTTTAGGACCGGGAACGACCCGAAGCAGACCCACTTACGGTGCCCGAGAAGACGGCGGAAGCCCAGATCAGCATCGCCGAATTGAACATCTCTAGCATCGTCGCAACTATCAGCGTCCTCGTGAGGAATATCTTTGCGGCATCAATGTGTTCAATCAGCCCGTCTTCT
>JBAVIQ010000341.1:0-4124 GCA_049687035.1 Steroidobacteraceae bacterium | reverse complement strand
GACATGGGCCGGCCCTACGTCGTGCACAACGTGGTCGCCACGCCGGAGTTTTCGGTTGAACCGCGCCGCTGGTGCTTTCCGATCACGGGATGCATCGCGTATCGCGGCTATTTCAACGAGGACAGCGCGCGTGCCTACGGACACAAGCTATCGCTGCGCGGTAACGACGTCAGCGTGGATGGCGTCCCGACGTACTCCACGCTGGGCCACCTGCCGGATCCGGTCTTTGGTTCGATGCTCGGCTGGCGCGACACGAGACTCGTGGGAACGATATTGCACGAGCTCGCGCACGAGCGGCTCTACTTCGTCGACGACAGCGCGATGAACGAGGCGTTCGCGAGCGTCGTCGAGGACGAAGGTATCCGCCGCTGGCTGCTGCAGCAGGGCAGGGCAGGCGAGATCGCCGCGCATGAGGCCGCGGTGGCGCGACAAAAGGATTTTGCGGCATTGCTGCGCGACACGCGCGGCCGGCTCGCGCAGCTCTATGCCTCGGGCGTGCCCCCGGACACCATGCGTATCGTGAAGCAGCGCGAATTCGGCCAGCTCGAGTTCCGCTACGAGCAGCTGCGCGTCCGCTGGGGCGGGTATACCGGATACGACGGCTGGTTTACGCGCACGCTCAACAATGCGCACCTGGCGGCCGTCGCGACGTACGAGGATTGCGTGCCGGGCCTGCGGCGTGTGTTGCAGGCGGCAGGTTCGCTGCCGGCGTTCTATGGCAAGGTCGAATCGACCCGTCGGCTCGACGTGCAGGCGCGGCACGCCGAACTGTGCGGCGCACCGCTCGTGGCACGCTGATTCTCAGCGCGCCTGCAGGTAACGCGGCAGCACGCTGCGCATCGCCGTCCGCTCGATCCCAAGTTCTGCGAGGCCGTCGCAATCGCACGTGGAGTCGAGCGTGGCGGACAGGAAGTTGTCGGTCGAGAACGGTTTGCCCGGCACGAAGTCCATGATGGCTGCCTGCACGCGCGAGAGGGCGCGCGGCAACGGAATTACCTTGCGCTTGAGCCCGAGGTAGTGGGCCGTCAGCCGCACGATGTCGCCGAGCGTCATCACGTCAGGGCCGCACAACTGGAACGTACGGCCGGCGAAGTCCTTTCGTTCCAGGCACGCGACGAACGCAGCGGCCACGTCGCCAACGTAGACCGGCGCGAACTTCGCATCGGCGCAGGCGAGGGGCAGCAAGCCCGGCGTGAGCTTCAGGATGCCGGCGAAGTTGTTGATGAACGCATCGCCCGGCCCGAAGACAACGGACGGCTGGAAGATCACGTAGTCGGGTGAGCCCGCGGCGCAGTGCTCGCGAACGTAATCCTCGGCCAGGCCCTTCGACGTCAGGTAGTGGCTCGGGCCGCGCCGTGAATCGGCCTTCAGTCCGCTCATGTGCAGGTAGCGCTGGACGCCCGCGGCACGGCAGGCGCGCACGCACTTCTGCGGCAGCTCGGTGTGCACGCGGCGGAACTGCTCGCCGTTGCCGCGCCCGAGGTTGGTCTCGTTGAGGATGCCGACCAGGTTGATGACGACGTCGCAGCCCTGGAACTCGTCCTCGAGCCGCTGTCCGTCGTGCACGTCGGCGCGGACGAGCCGCACCGACGGCAGGACCTGCAGATCGCGGTGCTGCGCGGGGTTGCGCGTCAGCGCCTTCACCTCGTGGCCGCCAGCGGCGAGTCGCCCGACGATCTCCTGCCCGATGAAACCCGTCCCGCCGAGGACGCAGACCTGTAATGACATGTGCGCTGCGTCTCCGGGGCGGGCGTGAACCGCTGGCTCAGCGGATCGGGATCACGAGCATCGCATTGCCACGGCGAATCTGCAGCACGAACGCCTCCAGGCCGCCGGTGGCCTTGCGGAACTCCGCCACGTTGGCGACACGCACGCGGCCCACCGCGAGAATCACGTCGTTGGCGCGCAGGCCACGCTGCGCCGCAGGACTGCCGTCGGCGACGGAGCGGATCAGCACGCCGTTCGGGCCGTCCGTGATGTCCGCGCCTTCGAGGCCGGAATGCGCGCCGGTCGCCTTGGCTTCGGCCGTTGCGTCACGCTCGCTGACCGTTGCGGTCACGCGGCGCGGCTTGCCGTCGCGCAGCAGCGAGAGGTCCACCTTTTCGCCGATGCTGAGCAGGCCGATCGAATTGCGCAGACTGCCTGCGTCCTTCACCGGGCGGCCATTGACGGCAGTGATGACGTCGCCCGCCTTGACGCCCGCCTTCTCGGCCGGCGAACCTTCGACGACCTGCGACACCAGCGCGCCCTGCGTGGCTTCCGGCAGGTCCATGCTCTGCGCGATCTCGGGCGCCAGCGTCTGGATGTTCACGCCGAGCACGCCGCGCTTCACCTCGCCGTACTTGATCAGCTGGTTCATCACGATCTTCATCATGTTCGACGGGATCGCGAAGCCGATGCCGATGTTGCCGCCGGTGCGCGAGAGGATCGCGGAGTTGATGCCGACGAGCTGGCCGCCGAGATTCACGAGCGCGCCGCCGGAATTGCCCGGGTTGATCGACGCGTCCGTCTGGATGAAGTCTTCGTAGCCTTCCGGGTTGATGCCGGAGCGGCCGAGCGCGCTCACGATGCCGGAAGTGACGGTGTGGCCGAGGCCGAATGGATTACCGATCGCGACGACGAAATCGCCGACTTCCGCGCGATCCGAATCGGCGATCGGCAGGTCGATCAGGTTGCCGGCCTGCACTTTGAGCACCGCGACGTCGGAGCCGGGATCCGCGCCGACGACTTTTGCCTTCAACGAACGATTATCGAGCAGCTGCACGGTGATGTCGGTGGCGTTCTCGACGACGTGCGCGTTGGTGATGATGTAGCCGTTCTTGGCGTCGACGATCACGCCCGAGCCGGCGCTCTGGAATTCACGCTGGCGCGGCTGGTTCGGCACGTCGAAAAAACGGCGGAAGAACGGGTCGTTCATCAGCGGGTTCTGCTCTTCGACGGTGCCGCGGGTCGCGATGTTCACGACGGCCGGGGTGACGCGCTTCAGCATCGGGGCCAGCGAAGGCACGGGCGTCTCGCCGACGACGGCGGGGAGCTGCGCGCTTGCCACCGAGGTCCAGGCAGCGAGCACGAAGGTGGCGAGGCTCAAGGGAAGCTTCATGGGCAGTGGGTTCCTGGTATTTGCTGACGTTTCCGCCGAAAGCGGCGCGGAGTTTAGCAGGCGCGTCTTTCTGCCCTTGAATCCGGCCGGTCACGCTTCGGACTGTCAACCTCGCGTCGAGTTCCGCGGCAAACGCCGACCGGGTGTGTGAGCAAGCCTGTGGATATCGTGTGCGGGGGCGGTGCGTTCCCGGTGCAACCCGGCGGACACAAGATGTTGTGTTCCAGTCGCAAAATACGTCTTGACGAGGACGCCGTTTCGGGCATCCCCGGATATCTTGACGCTGGTATCGTAAGCGACTGAATTACAAGTGAAAAAACTTCACGTCAGGCTGCCGGAGTAAGGCGAAATCAACAGTTGACGGACGTTCGGACGGTGCATAGTCTTGCCTCCCTGACCCTAGATGTTGTGTCCGGCACGAGTGTCCTCCAGGGGGTTTCCTGGGCACTCCGCGGCAGACCGCACACTGGGGTCGGTCGGGTTTTTGCTGTTTTCGTCGTGAGCGGCGGGGACAGCAGTCCGAAAGGGGGAAGTATTTCCATTTTTTCTGCAGCCGCCGTGAACCGGGGAGCCGTGTTGCCGCAATGAGCACCGCCGTGAAATTGCATTCATCTGATGCGCGCAGCATCCCGTTCCAGGAAGCGTCACTCGACATCTGGGATAAGAAATATCGCCTGTCCGCCAAGGACGGGACACCGATCGACCGCTCGATGGACGACACCTACAAGCGTGTAGCCCGGGCTTTGGCCGACGTCGAAGCACCGGAGGTCCGCGAGACCTGGAACGAACAGTTCCTGTGGGCGTTGCGCCGCGGCGCGATCCCGGCCGGCCGCGTCACCTCGAACGCCGGCGCACAGGAGCACAAGCCTGCCACGTCGACGATCAACTGCACGGTGTCGGGCACCATCCGCGACTCGATGGACGATATCCTTGGCAAGGTGCATGAGGCCGGCCTCACGCTGAAGGCCGGCTGCGGCATCGGCTACGAATTCTCGACGCTGCGTCCGCGCGGCGCGTACGTGTC
>JBAVIQ010000340.1:0-3722 GCA_049687035.1 Steroidobacteraceae bacterium | reverse complement strand
GTACAGCGTGTACGTGAAGATGCGCCGCAAGCACCTGTCGCTGTCGCAGGTCGTGGACATGTTCGGCATCCGGATCATCGTCGGCAACGTCGACGAGTGCTACCGCACGCTCGGACTCGTGCACGGCCTCTACCGGCCGATGCCCGGCCGCTTCAAGGACTACATCGCGATCCCGCGCGTCAACGGCTACCAGTCGCTGCACACGACGCTGTTTGGCCCGAATGGCGCGCCGATCGAGGTGCAGATCCGCACCGCGGAGATGCATCGCGTCGCGGAGTCCGGCATTGCGGCACACTGGCAGTACAAGGAAGGCGGCGGCACGGAAGGCGGCATGCAGGGCGACCGCGCGCGCGAGTGGCTGCAGCAGCTGGTCGAGATCCAGCAGGGCGGCAACCCCGAGGAGTTCCTCGAGAGCGTCCGGGTCGACCTGTTCCCGGACAAGGTGTACGTGTTCACGCCGAAGGGCGAAATCCGGCGCCTGCCGCGCAACTCGACCTGTGTCGATTTCGCGTATGCCGTGCACACGGACGTCGGCAACCGCTGCGTTGCAGCCAAGGTCGATCGTCGCCTGGTACCGCTGCGCACCCCGCTGCGCAATGGCCAGACCGTCGAAGTCATCACGGCGAAGGGCGCCACGCCGAACCCCGCGTGGGTCAACTTCGTCGTCACGGCGAAGGCGCGCGCGTCGATCCGGCAGTACCTCAAGAACCTGAAGCGCGGCGAGGCGGTCGATCTCGGCAAGCGCCTGCTCAACCAGGCGCTCGAGGAGTTCTCCCTGTCGCTGCGCAAGATTCCCACTGCAGCGGTGGACGCCGTGGTGGCCGAACTCGGCTTGCGTGCACAGGACGACCTGTTCGAGAGGATCGGCCTCGGCGAACGCGTCGCACCCTTCATCGCCCGGCGGCTGTTGCCCGCGGACTCGGAAGGAGTGGTCGAGGCCGTTGCCGGTCCGCTGGCCATTGCCGGCACCGAAGGCCTGGTCGTGTCGTACGCACGCTGCTGCTTCCCGATTCCGAACGACCCGATCCTGGCGAGCCTCTCGACCGGCCGTGGCGTCGTGATCCATCGCGAGGCCTGCGGCAACCTCGCGTCGTTCCGCAAGCAACCGGAGAAATGGATTCCGGTCACGTGGCAAGCGGAGACCGATCGCCTCTTCCACGTCGAGATCCGCGCCGACGTCACCAACCGCATGGGTGTGCTGGCGTCGGTCGCCTCCGCCATCGCGGGCACGCAGACCAACATCGATCGCGTGTCGGTCGTGGAGCGCGACTCGGACACGTCGACGCTGATCTTCGAGCTGATGGTTCACGACCGCAAACAGCTCGCGAGCGTGATCCGCGCGGTGCGCGGGATGCCGGATGTGCTGAAGGTCGCGCGGTCGCTGGCGTGAGGGGAGGGAAGGGGAGGAAGGGGGGAAGGGGAGGAAGGGAAGAAGGGAGGAAGGGAGGAAACGCGCACCGCGCGTTCTACTTCCTTGCCTTCCTGTCCTTCCTGTCCTTCCGTGAGCTTCTGCCCAGAAATCGGGATCGTCACGAGATCCCTCGAGCACTGATGATGGCTGCATGGAGCAGCTTTCCAGGCTCAACCACAAAGACCTGATTCTCTGGCGGAAGGCAATGGACCTTGCGGTCCTGGTGCATCAGTCCTGCGCCGCTCTTCCACGATCCGAGACCTATGGCCTGGTTTCCCAGCTGCGTCGCGCAGTGACGTCGATCCCCTCGAACATCGCCGAGGGCTCCGCGCGAAGATCCACGAAGGAGTACATCTATTTCCTTCGCGTCGCTCGCGGCTCGATGGCCGAACTGGAAACACAGCTGCTGCTCGCGCAGCGAGTCGGTTATCTGCCGGCAGGCGAAGTCGCGTACTTGCAGGTCCGGATCGATGAAGTCGGGCGCATCCTGGATTCGATCGTCGCGGGCTTGCAGCGCCGCCTGGACTAGCCTTCCCCCCTTCCTCCCCTTCCTCTCACGTCAGTGAGCGCGCTTCAGATGCCGGTGAACAGCAGGTCCAACGCGGCGATGACCGCCTGGCGGTCGCGCGTCAGATGGGCGACGGGTGGTCCCAGTTCCTTTGCGGCAATTCCCGCCAGCTGCGGAGTGATGAGCACGTAAGGCTTGTCGTCGATGGTGCAGATCGGCGTCAGTGTCTGCATCGTAGTGCGTTTCGCAGCAGCGGAGGCGGGGGCCAGCGGGATCACGACGCGCGTGCCGAGTTCCTCGAGCAGGTCCGTCTGCACGTCGAGCAGCAAGGGAAAGCGCGCCTTCGTGGCGGCATTGCGATTGCGGTGAACGGCGAACTGCGGCATGAAGCGGGCCGCTCGTCAGAAGGTGCGCAGGGTATCGGCGAAGGCGCCGTGCGCGTCGACCTGTTCATTGTAGGCCGCGATGCCCGGCCTGTTGTCGGCCAGCCAGCGCTCGCGCCGCTGCTGGCGCAGCGCGTCCGACAGCGCCCGCTCCAGGGTTGCCGACAGGTTGATGTCGCGTTCGCGGGCCTCGCGCAGCAGCGCGACATCGATGCTGAGGTTGACGGCTTTCTTGCTGGCGTTCATTCGACCCCGCGTGCGCGCAGGACTCAAGAGCAGAATGCGCATAGTCTATGCGCATGACAGGCTTCGTGCAATTTTCGGGTTTCATCCCACCCGGACCGGATGCACCTGCCTTTACACTACGCATCACCCAAGACCATTGAACCGCTGCAACACTCCACGCAGCATTGCCAGCTAACTTCCTGCCCTTCCTGCCCTTCCCCCCTTCCCCCCCTTCCCGGAGCTCCCCGTGCCCCTGAACGCAGTCACCACACCCGACGCCCCCGGTGCCATCGGTACGTACTCCCAGGCCATCAAGGCCGGCAACACGGTCTACCTCTCGGGCCAGATTCCGCTCGACCCGAAGACGATGGAGATCGTGACCGGCGAAGTCGAAGTGCACGTGCGGCGTGTGTTCGACAACCTGCGTGCGGTCGCCAAGGCCGCCGGTGGCGACCTGTCGAACGCCGTGAAGCTCAACGTGTACCTGACCGACCTCGGCAACTTCCAGACGGTCAACAAGGTGATGGCCGACTACTTCACGCAGCCCTACCCGGCCCGCGCCGCGATCGGCGTATCCGCGTTGCCGCGCGGTGCCGTGGTCGAAGTGGACGCTGTCCTGGTCCTGTAACCCGCAGCGCTCCATACCGGAATGAGCGCGGCCGCCCTGCTCGCGGAACGTCCCGTCACGGCGCTGCGCGGCGTCGGGCCGGCGCTCGCCGAACTGCTGGCGAAGCTCGGCCTGCACACGGTGCAGGACGTGCTCTTTCACCTGCCACTGCGCTACGAGGACCGCACGCGCGTCGTGCCGATCGGCACGCTGCGCAACGGCGACCGCGCCGTGATCGAAGGCGAGATCCAGCTGGCGGAGGTCGTGTTCCGGCGGCGCCGCACGCTGCTCGTGCGCATCGCCGACGGCACGGGCTTCGTCACGCTGCGCTTCTTTCATTTTTCCGGTGCACAGCAGGCGCAACTCGTGCGTGGCCAGCGCCTGCGCTGCTTCGGTGAAGCGCGCCTCGGTCCGGGCGGTCTCGAGATCGTGCATCCGGAGTACCGGCGCGTGCTCGCCGATGCGAGCGGCTCGCCGCCCGACTGCCTGACGCCGATCTATCCGACGACAGAAGGTGTGCAGCAGGGACGGTTGCGCATGCTCACCGACATGGCGCTGGCGATGCTGTCGCAAGGCGCGATCCAGGAT
>JBAVIQ010000339.1:0-5160 GCA_049687035.1 Steroidobacteraceae bacterium | reverse complement strand
CATCCCTGCAGGAAGGCGTCGAGCTGGGGACGACCGAAACGGCGTTCCAGTTGATACAGGAACAGCGCGCCCTTCTCGTACGCCACGGCCGAACCGTCCTCGCCCTTGTGCAGCGACAGGTCGGGCGCCAGCACGCCTTGCCACGCTTCGTCGGGCTTCAGTTCCGCGAGCGCCAGGCGCAGGTCCTGCTGCCCGACGCCCCATTCCAGCCGTCCGCGCTCCGCCCCGTACACCGCCTCCATGATCCGGCGCTCGAAATAGGTGGTGAAGCCCTCGTTCAGCCAGCCGTCACGCCAGGTGGCGTTGGTCACGAGGTTGCCGGACCACGAATGCGCGAGTTCGTGCGCAAGCACGGACACCAGTGACTTGTCGCCGGCGATCACGGTCGGCGTCATGAACGTGAGTCGCGGATTCTCCATGCCGCCGAATGGAAACGACGGCGGCAGCATGAGTACATCGTACCGACCCCAGCGGTACGGACCATAGAGCGCTTCGGTCTTCGCCAGCATCGTCTCGACGTCCTCGAATTCCCTCGCGGCGGCGGCGACTTTCGCCGGCTCACCCCACACGCCCGTGCGGGGACCGATGGCACGGAAGTCGAGATCACCTACCGCCAGCGCCAGCAGGTACGAAGGAATCGGCTGCGGCATGCGGAAGCGGAACGTCGTCTGTCCGCGGCGGTTGCCTGAGTCGCCTTCGGCGGCCATGACGGCCACCAGGCCGTCTGGTACTCGCAACGTGGCGGAATACGTCGCGCGGATCCATGGTGTGTCCTGCAGCGGCGCCATCGATCTCGCATGCAGCGCCTGGGCCTGGCTGAACAGGAACGGTGAGCGCTTTCCCACGGTCTGCGACGGCTGCAGCCATTGCAGGCCGGACGCCTGCGGCGACGTGGCATAAGTGATGCGAACGCGAGCGGCATCACGGGGCATGGCGATGCGCAACGCACTGCCGAGTTCGTCGTTGCGGCGGTCGAGCCCGAAGCGAGCCTTGCGGAAGTCGTCACTTCCGGCTGGCGCTGTCTTGACCGCGTCGATCTGCAGGTCGCGCGTGTCGAGCACCAGTTCGCGGCTGTTCGGGTCCACGCGGTCGAGTTCGATGGTTGCGGTGCCCCGCAGCTGGCTCTTTTCGAAATCGACATCGAGGTCGAGGTCAAAACTGCGGGTGACGAAGCTGAGCGGATCGGCGTAACTCTTGCTGTCAGGCCAGTTGTGCGGCGTGGTCACGATCGGCACCGACGCGGGCAACGAAACCGCTGCCCGTTCCGCCGGAGTCGCATGCGGGGCGGATTGACAGCCGACGGCCAGCAACGCGAGCGCGACCATTGCGAGAGGGCCTCGCAGCACAGTCTTGCTGGCCAGGGACAGGCGGCTGAGGCGGGACACGTCAGACTGTTGCATTCGTCTCAATCCCAGGCGGTGGCAGCGCCGTTCGGCGGGTGACGTCAAGCATACGGTTCGGCAACGCTGCGGGCGACCTCGTTCCGAGTAGAATTGCGCCATGCCTACCGGGTTCTCAGAGGTCCTGGCCTCCATCGAGTCTTGCGCCGGTCCTGGTTTTTCAGTGATCGTCCCGCCCGACTGGCTGCAGGGCCGCACCGTCTTCGGTGGCATGCAGATGGCTCTGGGTGGCCGGGCGATGCGGGCGGTGCTGCCGCTGCAGGCGGCTGCGATGCCCTTGCGCAGCGCGCAGATGACTTTCGTCGGCCCCTTGCTCGGCGGCGCGCCGATCCGGATGAAGGCAGAAACCCTGCGCGCAGGGAAATCGACCGTCCACGCCCGGTGCGACCTCATGCACGACGATGGCAAGGTGGCCTGCACGGTCGTGGGTATCTTTGGCGGACCGCGCGAATCACGGTTCGTGAAAGAAATGCCGCGCCCGGCGCCCGGCATGTCGGCGGAGGACGCCAGCGGCTCGGTCGTTGGCCCACCCATGTCGCCCGCGTTCCTGCGGCACTTCGAAGTCCGTATCGCGCGGGGCGCCCAGCCCTACTCCGGTCACTCCGAGCCGAAGTCGCTGATCTATGCCCGGTTGCAAGATCGGGAGTGTGGCTCGGAGGACGCGTTGCTGGCACTGGCGGACGTGATCCCCACGCCGGTGTTGTCGATGCTCACCGAGCCGACGCCCGCGAGTTCAGTGAACTGGATGATCGAGGTGCTGCGCGATCCGGCGTATCTCAACCTGCACGACTGGGTGCTGATCGATACCGAGGTACGCGCTGGTACGGCGGGATACCTCAGCCAGACGTCAGTGCTGTACGGCGCCGACGGGCACGCGTACTCGGTCAGTCACCAGACCGTCGCGGTTTTCGGCTGACGTCGCACAATGACCGCTGATAACGGCGCGTTCGCCGAGTTCTCCCATACCTACGCAGCGCTGCCGGAGCGCTTCTACGCCCGCGTGCCGCCGACGGCGGTCGCTGCACCTGCGTTGGTTGCATTCAACGACGGATTGGCCAGCGAGCTTGGGGTCGACCGAAGTCGACTGTCCGACGCGCAACTCGCCGCCATCTGCGCCGGCAACCACGTGCCGGCGGGGGCGCTGCCGCTCGCCATGGCTTACGCCGGTCATCAGTTCGGCTCATTCGTACCGCAACTCGGTGACGGCCGGGCGCTACTGATCGGCGAAGTGAGCGATGCGCAGGGACAGCGCCGCGACCTGCAGTGGAAAGGCGCAGGCCCCACGCCTTTCTCGCGGCGCGGCGATGGCCGCGCGGCACTCGGACCCGTCCTGCGCGAATACCTGGTCAGCGAAGCGATGCACGCGCTTGGGTTGCCGACGACCCGTGCGTTGTCGGCGGTCACCACGGGCGAGCGGGTACTCCGTGACAACGGCCCGCTGCCGGGAGGTGTGCTGATCCGCGTCGCGGCCAGCCACGTCCGCATCGGCACGTTCGAATTCTTTGCCGCGCGTGGCGACGTGGACGGCGTACGCACGCTCGCCGATTACGCCATCGCGCGCCACTACCCGCAGCTCCGTGACCGCCCAGACCGTTACTTCGCCCTGTTCGAGGCCGTCGCCGAGCGGCAGAGTTCACTCATCGCGCGTTGGATGCAGATCGGCTTCATCCACGGCGTGATGAACACGGACAACATGACCGTCTCAGGCGAGACGATCGATTTCGGGCCGTGCGCGTTCATGGATGAGTACGACCCGGCGACTGTCTACAGCTTCATCGACCGTCGCGGGCGGTATGCCTACGTCAACCAGCCCAGCATCCTGCAGTGGAATCTCGCCCGGCTTGCCGAAACACTGCTGCCGCTGATCGATGCCGACGAAGGCCAGGCGATTGAACGCGCCACCACGTCCCTGCAGGGAGTAGCCGCTCGCTGCGACAGGCATTGGCTCGAAGGCTTCCGTCGCAAACTGGGCCTGACCGTGCACGAGGACGGCGACCCCGCGCTGGTGACGGACCTGCTCGCGGTCATGCACGCCGAAGCCGCCGATTTCACCAACACGTTTCGTGCGCTGGCAGACGCGGCGATGGACGACGCCGCACTGCCCGAGTCCTTTCTGGCCTGGACGCACCGATGGCGCGCACGATTGGCGCGCGAGCCCGGCAGTGTCGAGGATTGCGTCGCAACGATGCAGCGGACGAATCCGGCCTGCATTCCGCGCAATCACCGCATCGAGGAAATCATCGAGGCGGCCGTGCAGGACGGAGACTTTGGACCGTTCCATGCCCTGCACACCGTGCTGGCCCGGCCATTCGAGCCGCAGCCGGACCACGATAAGTACCGCACGCCACCCCTGCCGCACGAGCGCGTGCAGAACACCTTCTGCGGCACGTGAATCGGCGACAGCGTTCGCTCAGCGGCGCGCCATTGCGCCCATCAGTTCCTTGATCAGCTTCACTGCCACGATGGCAGTGGCATCGCCGGCATCGTGCGCCGGGTTCAATTCGACGACGTCGGCGCCGACGACCTGCGTGCGAATGCGGGCAATCACCGCAGTGATGTCGCGCACGCTCAAGCCGGCCGGTTCGGGATGCGATACTCCTGGCGCGAAAGCCGGATCGAGCGCGTCGAGATCGATCGTGACGTACAGCGGTCCCGCGGGAATCGGCACCGTCGTGGGCGTGAAATCGGCCCATTCGACGACTTCGACACCGAACCGCTGCGCCTGCTCGCGGTTGTGCCTGTTCCACGTGCGCACACCCACCTGGACGAGCCTCCTGGCGAGGCCTCGTTCCATGATCCGGGCGAACGGGCTCGCGTGTGAACGCGGATTGCCTTCGTAGTCGTGATAGAGATCGGGATGCGCATCGAAGTGCAGCAGGTTGAGCGGCCCGTGCACCGCGGCCAGGCCCTCGACGAGCGGAAAGGTGACCGAGTGATCGCCGCCGACCGCCAACAGCGGACCAACGCGCGCAGCCTTCTCGGCCGCCGCCGCGATGGCGGCATGGTCCGACTCGTCTTCCTGAACTGCAACGTCACCCAGATCGACGATGGTCAGTTCCCGGCCGATCTCGAGTCCGCTCTCCGTGGCGGCGTTGCCGAACTCTGCATAGCGACGCCAGGCCTGCCGAATGGCCGTTGGCCCCGTCGCGGCGCCGCGCCGGTACGAAGAATTGACGTCCGTCGGCACGCCCAGGATCTGGATCTGCATGCTTCGCGGCAGACGCCGTTCAGTGCAACGGCATCCGGAACGTGAACATGACCCCGCCCTGCTCGCCCGGCGCGATCGCAAAGGCCGTCTTGTCGGAGCTGACTTCGCGCCGATTCATCACGAAACGCGCGGTCGACAGACCGAGTGCCGCGCCCGCGGTCACGTCCGAGGCCCAGTGCTGGTTGTGATCCAAGCGCAGGTAGGCAGTGGCGCCGGCGAGGCCGTAACCCAGGAACCTGCGCGGCCAGCGATAGCGGTCGTCACCCGATTCCGCGAGCACCGTACCGATCGCGAATGCGACGCTGACGTGAAGAGAGGGAAACGAGTCGCCGCCATCGAACCAATGGTCGGGATCCGTCGTCTCGTTCGGACGCTGGCGAGCAAACGACAGCTTCAGGATCTCGGAGCTCACGGCTGAAAAGGCCGACGCTTCGATCATCGAGCCGACTTCCCGCCAGGCACCCGGTTCGTCGACGAAACCGGCAAGGAGCCACGTGCCCGCGAGCATGGCGGCGGCAGGCAACGCGTCATCGAGGCCGTTCGGGTCTTGAC
>JBAVIQ010000338.1:0-4055 GCA_049687035.1 Steroidobacteraceae bacterium | reverse complement strand
CGTCAACTCGAAGAACGGCGACCCACCCGACTACGCCGGCGACGTCAACGAGTGGTACTGGGTCGATCTCTGGACCGCCGATGTCGAAAAGGCAGCGACGTTCTATCGCGCGGTTGTGGGTTACGAGACCTTGCCGATCGCGGACGACGGCCCGCGCAGCGGCCTGAACCTGCTCTCGGGCGGTTTCGCGCGCGCAGGCATCATGCAGAAGCAGAGCAAGAAGACGAGTTCGACCTGGCTACCATACATTCGCGTAGCCGACGCCAGGGTGTCTGCCGAGACCGCCAGAGCCGCGGGTGGCAAGGTACTGCTGCAACCGATCGCCATGAACCGCGCGACGGTGGCCATCATCGCCGACCCCACGGGGGCTCCCGTCGGCATTGTGCAAATGCCGGCCCCGGAGGCGCAGCCATGAGCTCGCGCAATGAACTGCTCCTGAGCCGGCTGACGGCGTTGCTGGCTGTCGCGACGGCCGCGATGACGCTCGCGGGGTGCGCCAGCGACGGTGGCGATTCCAGCTACGGCGGGGTCTCCACCAGCGTCAGCGTGGGCGTTGGCTATGGTTACGGTGGTTACTACGGCGGTGGCTATTACCCCGGCTACTACCCCGGTGGATACCCACCCGTCGTGGTCGTGCCGCCGGATCGTCCCAGCAATCCGGGCGACCGTCCCGGCAACGGACAGGGCGGCAATCGTCCTTCGACGCTTCCGGCGGATGTGAATCGTCCGTCGTCAAAGCCGGCACCGATGCCCTCGACACGGCCCTCAAATGTCAGCCGGCCCACGAGCCGGCCGTCACCGCGACCCGCGCCGCGACCGATGCCGCGCGGCAGACGCTAGCCGAGCCCGAGCAATCGACCGGTGTGACGGGCAATCATGAGTTCTTCGTTCGTCGGAATCGTCCAGGCGGAGACCGCGCTATCCGGTTTCGAGATGCACGTCGAATGCCGGCTGTTGGCCTCGTCGTCAAGTTCGATTCCCAGCCACGCTGAGCCTTCGCAGATCCGTCGTCGCACCTCCGTCGAGTGCTCACCGATTCCCGCAGTGAACACGAGCGCATCGAGCCCGCCCAGCACGGCTGCCATCGCACCGATCTCGCGCACAGCCCGATAGACGAAATAATCGACCGCCAGCTTCGCGTTTGCGTCGTGGCTCGACAGCAGCTCGCGCATGTCGCTGCTGCTGCCCGAGATGGCCAGCAGCCCCGATCGCTTGTAGAGCAGAGTTTCAACCTCCTTCGCCGACATCCCCAGTCCCTGGAAGAGGTACAGGACCACGCCCGGATCCAGCGATCCTGGGCGGGTCCCCATGCACAGTCCGTCGAGCGCGGTGAACCCGAGCGAGCTGTCGATGCTGCGGCCGTTGCGCAGCGCGCACAGGCTGGCACCGCTGCCGAGATGTGCAACGATCACGCGGCCCGAGGCGACTTCCGGCGCGACGGCTGGGAGCACCGAGGCAATGTATTCATACGACAAGCCGTGGAATCCATAGCGCTGAAGCCCGCCGCGGCGCAGCTCTGCGGGCAACGGCACCAGTTCCGCAACGGCTGGCTGACCACGATGAAAGCTGGTATCGAAGCATGCTACCTGCGGTACATCGGGCAGTCGCTGCGCCACCGTGTCGATCGCGTCGAGGTTGTACGGCTGGTGCAGAGGTGCGAGTGGCTCAAGTCTGCGCAACTCGCGCATGATGTCCGACGTGACGACGACCGGGTTGGCGAAGCCCGGTCCGCCGTGCACGACGCGGTGGCCGACACCGACGACGTGCACTCCCGTGAACGATGCGCGCAGCCATTCCAGCAGTCGGGCCAGGGCCGCGCGACTGTCGATGATGCTCGCATCCAGCGTCGGCACGGCCAGTCCCGCGTTACCGTGGTCCCGTGCCGACATGCGCGGTGAAGTTCCGATGCCCTCGACCTGCCCGCGGCACTCCGGTAGCCATGCCCCCGAATTGCGGCATCGGTACACGGCGAACTTCAGACTCGAGGAGCCTGCGTTCAGAACGAGTACGACGTCGTCCGCGGCTTTCAGAATCGCTGCCTCTTCTTGATGCCGACCATCAATACTCGTAGAACATCTGCTGGATTCGTACCGGGTCAGTCGTTCTCGTCAGGGCAAGTTGCAGCAACACGCGCGATTTTGGCGGATTCAACTCACCCGACGCAACGAATCCCTTCTCGTCATCGTTGACTTCGTTGTTGCGGAGCGTGATGCCCTCCGCCAGGCGGGTGCTGCGCACAACCAGGACGCCCCTCTTCGCGGCGCCGGTGAGTGCATCGAGTGCCAGCGTGGTCATGTTGCCGTCGCCCACGCCCGCGATCACGAGGCCCTTGGCGCCGTTCTTGATGGCCGCATCGATCAGGTCGGCACTCATGTTGGCGTGCGCGTAGATGATGTCGACTCGCGGCAGCTTGTCCAGGCCGTCAATCGAGAACTCACTGGACTTGCCCAGCTTCTTGTCCATCGGCTCGAACCATTGGATCTTGCCGGTGTGCGCCACGCCAGCCGGACCACGGTTCAGGCTCTGGAACGTCTGCACGCTGGTGGTGTCGGTCTTCATCACGTTGCGCGCGTAGTGGATCGTGTCGTTCAGCACGACGAGCGTGCCCTTGCCCGTCGCACACGGGTCGGCGACCACTGCCACGCCGTTGTAGATGTTGCCGGGACCATCGGCGCTGACGGCAGTCGCCGGACGCATCGAGCCTACCATCACCACCGGCTTGTCGCTCTTCGTGACCAGCGACAGGAAATAGCTGGTTTCTTCGAGCGTATCCGTGCCGTGAGTGATCAGGACGCCGTCGATGCCAGGCTCAGCCAGAACTGCATTGACGCGTTTCGCGAGCTTGAGCCAGACCTCGTCGTTCATGTCCTGGCTGCCGATGTTCGCCACCTGCTCACCCGTGATCACGGCCAGCTTGTCGAGGTTCGGCACGGCGCCCAGCAGTGAATTCACGTCGTAGGCGCCGGACTTGTAGCCGTAATTCGTTGCACTGGCTTGCGCGCCCGCGATCGTGCCGCCGGTGGCGAGCACGCGGATGGTCGGCAGGTCCGCCCCAATTGACGTAGCGGCGAAGCCGCTCAAGGCGACGAGCGCAGCAACGCTCAGGGCTATCGAATTGCGCTGCATGCTTGCCTCACCGTGTGTGTGGGCGGCCAGTTCGCGGCCGGCCGCATTTCCTCGAGTGACAACTGCTTGCTGGCGCGCCGTCTCGGCTCAGGTTCGGCCCTGGCCAGCTTGCCCTTCTCAGCCTTGCCCACGGCTTGCCGGGTCACTTCACGTTGACCGACTCCCACGCGCGCACCCTGGTCCGGGCCGCGTCGAACAGACGTGCATAGTTGTCCATGCGGACCTTGCGAATGGCGTCTGGTGTCATCTGGGCCCAGATCGGATCCCACATGTTGAAGACGCGAATCTGCGTCGCCTGGTCGGCCGGGGCGACGTTGTCAGTGCCGAACAGGAATCGGTCCGGATACTCGTTCAACATCGCCGCGGTGTTGCTGATAGCCTCCGGCGTCGCAACGGCGTACTTCGCCACCTCGTCCCAGGAAATGTCGAAATAGACGTGGCTCAGCGTCGGGTCGGTCAGCATGGCCTCGACGAGTTCACGGTACGCCGGGTTGCGCTCCGCCGAGTCGGTCGTCGCCTGCCCTTGCACGGGATGCACGACGCGACCCAGGCCGATATGCGCCCAGATGATCGTCGTCTTCGGGTGCCGGCGCAGCAGGTCTTTCATCTGCTTGAGGAAGACGGGCTCGGCACCCGCCTTGGCGAACGGCATGTCGATGTCGCTGTGCAGGATGACAGCGAGTCCCACCTCGCCCGCGAAGTCGAGAATCCGGTCGAGCGCCGGGTCCGTCAGACTGGCGATTTCACCCGCCACCTTGGACGACACGAATTCCTTGTGGATCGTGAACTCGCCGATACCCGAGAACACACCGGGGTAGGTCTCGAGCACGCGGCGGATATGGTCGACCGCGTACATGTCGGCCGGGTTGAAGCCCGTGATCATCGGATCGAGACGCTGGCGCTGCTCCGGCTTGAGCTTCAGGTAGGCG
>JBAVIQ010000337.1:0-2569 GCA_049687035.1 Steroidobacteraceae bacterium | reverse complement strand
ATGCCGTCCAGCGCCACCTGCGTAGCTTTCTCCGCGGCCAGCAGGATGCAGCCGGCTGCGTCCATGCGCGTGGTCTTGCCGGCGTCGCAGGCGCGGGCGACGGCGTAAACGTAGGCGCAGCACGAGCTGAGCGTCGTGTACATGTCGGCCAGCTTGCCCTGCATCAGCTGGAACGAGCCGATCGGCGCGCCGAACTGCCTGCGTTCGTGCACGTAGGGCACGACACAATCGAACACGGCGCGCATCAGTCCGAGCGGACCTCCCGCCAGCACGACGCGCTCGTAATCCAGGCCGCTCATCAAGACGCGGGCCCCCTGTCCCACCTCAGCCAGGACGTTTGCGGCGGGCACCTCGCAGTTCTCGAATACGAGCTCGCAGGTGTCCGATCCGCGCATGCCGAGCTTGTCGAGCTTCCGCCCGGTCGAGAAACCCTGGAAGCCCTTTTCGACCAGGAACGCCGTGACGCCCTTGGTGCCCGCGCCGGGGTCGACCGTGGCGTACACGACCAGCGTGTCGGCGATCGGGCCGTTGGTGATCCACATCTTGTTGCCGTTGAGCAAATACCGGTCGCCCTGCGGTTGCGCGTGCAGTCGCATGCTCATGACGTCGGAGCCGGAGCCGGGTTCGCTCATCGCCAACGCGCCCACGTGTTCACCGGACAGCAGTTGCGGCAGGTACCGTTCCTTCTGCGCCTGCGTGCCCCAGCGGTGGATCTGGTTGACGCAGAGGTTCGAGTGCGCGCCATACGACAGCGCCACGCTGCCCGATGCGCGGCTGATCTCTTCCATCGCGATTACGTGCGCGAGGTAACCCATGCCGGTGCCGCCGAACTCTGGCGCGACCGTGATGCCGAGCAGCCCGAGGTCGCCGAACTTGCGCCACAGGTCCAGCGGGAATTCGTTGTTGCGATCGATGTCGGCCGCGCGGGGCGCGATCTCGGCGGCGGCGAAGCTGCGCACCGTTGCACGCAGGAGGTCGATGTCCTCACCGAGACCGAAGTCGAAATCGAACATGGCGGTCACCCCGGAGTTGCGTGGTGGGTCGAATGGCTCTATATTGTCCGACAATCGGACTATCCGTCAATAGAGACGCGCCATGACCGAGTCGACGCCAAGCCTGAAGGCCCCGCTGTTCGAGCCCCTTGCCCGGCAGCCGGCCTCGCATCGCATCTCAACGGTCATCGAGCAGAAGATCCTGCGGCGGAGCCTGCGTCCGGGCGATTCGCTGCCGACTGAAACCGAGTTGGCCGAGCAGTTCGCGGTCAATCGCTCGACCGTGCGTGAGGCGTTGCGGCGGCTGGAATCCACCGGGCTCGTCGGCCGTGAAGGTGGCAGCAAACGTCTCAAGGTCACTCGTCCCGGCCACGCGGAGACCGCGTCACGCGTCGGACGCACGCTTGCCCTCGACGACGTCACCTTCATTGAGTTATGGGAAGCGATGCGTGCGGTGGCGCCGCGCGTTGCAGCGCTGTCCGCCGAGCACGGCACCGGCGCCGACGTCGCCAAGCTCGAGTCGATCGTTGCGGCAGTCGAAACCGCCCGCAGTGCCGACGGCGCCGTGAGCCAGGTCGTCGAGTTCTTTGGCACGCTGGCCGAGCTGAGCGGCAATCGTGTGCTGCAGCTTGCAATGCAGCCTGTCACGCGACTGCTCGCTCCTTCCCTGCGCCGGATGATCGACCGCGTGCCGCAGGGCCGCACCCGCATCCTCGTGGCACAGCGCTGCATCGTCGAGGCAATTCGCGAGCAGAGGCCGGATGAGGCCGAGTCGTGGATGACACGGCACGTGCAGGATTTCCGTCGTGGCTACGAACTCGCCGGCATCGCACTCGACACCAAGGTCGGCATCGGTTCGATGGCCGACTAGCGCGTGCCGACAGGTCCAGGACGGCACGCAAGACGAGCGTGTCCGAGATGACCGCCGCGGGCCGGTCCGGCTCCGCTAAACTGCTGCCGGGGCCCCGGTGGCGAAACCGGTAGACGCTACGGACTTAAAATCCGTTTCCCGCAAGGGAGTGCCAGTTCGAGTCTGGCCCGGGGCACCAGCCGCTATCAGGCCCGACCCGGGCCGCCGCCCAGCACGCGCGCCGGCAGCATCACCAGCGAACGCAGGAAGGCAAACACGCCGTCGACCGCGATGCCGAGCAACCTGAACGGCAGCGAAATCAGCCACACCAGCGGCCACAGCAGCACGGCCAGGATGGCGAGCGGCCAGCAGACGACGAGCAACAGCAGCCACAGCAGGAACTTGAGCATTCAGGTGTCCTCCATGCCTGCCAATGTACACGCCACGACCCGTTCCTGGCGCGCCTACGTCGCATGCTGCACACGGTTCGGCCCGCATTGGGGGCGGGCCCGAGGCAATGACCGTGCTGTCGCGATCGTCTAAGCTCCTGCAGTCACAGCGCCATGACGGCCGCCGGAGCGTTCTTCCGATGATCGAACTGTTTACGGCCGCAACGCCCAACGGCCACAAGATTTCCATCGCACTCGAAGAACTCACGCTGCCCTACGACATGCGAGTCATCGACTTCGCGAAGGGCGAGCAGAGGGAGCCGTGGTTCCTGCAGATC
>JBAVIQ010000336.1:0-1710 GCA_049687035.1 Steroidobacteraceae bacterium | reverse complement strand
CACCTGACCACGGTCAACAGAATCAGGGGGGCAAGGTTCGAGCGAACCAGCCTGTCCGTCAGTCGGGCGCCTGCGCTGCTTTCAGCCTGCGCTTCTCGTCCGCCCAACTCTGCGTCGGCAGTGCCAGTTCGCGACTTTCGGGTGCAGTCGTTCAGTTGCGATCGTGTCCCGGTCGGCGGTCGCACCCCGCGAACGACCGTACATGGACGCCCCCGGTTTGCCAAGCTTTCAGTTCATGACGGTTGGAAGGGAAGATTGCACCCGTACATCCGGACTTTCGTTGCGGCATGGCCGCTGTCCCTGATGGGATTTGCTGGTTGGCTCCTCAATCGCTGTCTTGCACTCGAGGTGCTGCGGTCGTTCTGGGTTTCGCCAACCCCGGTCTAACCTGTCTTGCCATCACTGCGTGATCGCCTGAGCAATCGGTGGTGTGTGTGTGCTCCTTCGTCGAGTCTGTCTTGTCGATCCGCCGATGCGGCTACGCGGCCGAGACCTCGGGCGCGTAGTCGGCTCGGAACTCCCGGTCATGCGCAAGCAGCGCCCAGACCGCTCGCGCGTTCTTGTTGGCCAGCGCGACCGCCGCAATGTTCGGATGACGCCGGTCGAGCAGCTTGGCCAACCAGACGTTCGTGTTGACGCTCTTGCGCTGCGCCGCCAGGATCGCCGAGCGCGCACCGTGGATCAGCAAGGTTCGCAGGTACACGTCGCCGCGCTTGCTGATGCCCAGCAGCTTGGGCTTGCCGCCGCTGGAGTCCTGCCTGGGCACCAATCCCAGCCAGGCCGACAGCTGCCGGCCGTTTTCGAAGCTGTTCGCATCGGCGATTGACGCGACCAGTGCGCTGGCCCCCAGGGGACCGATCCCGGGGATCTTCTCCAACTTGCGGCTGAGCTCGCTGCCGCGATGCCACGCCTTGATCTGCGTCTCCAACTCGTCAACCTGCCGATCGAGTTCCTTGAGGTGACCGGTCAAGCGCTCGATCAACTGTCGGAACGACGCCGGTAACTCGTCGCCTGCATCCTCGAGCAGGGTAGGCACTCGCTTGGTCACGTTGACAATGCCTTTAGGCATGATCAGTCCGAACTCACCGAGCAAGCCACGAATCTGGTTGCCTTGCGCGGTGCGAGCCCTCACGAAGCCCTGTCGCACCCGGTGCAGCGCCAGCACCGCCTGCTGCTCGACGCTCTTGATCGGCACGAAGCGCATGTTCGGTCGAGCCACCGCTTCGCAGATCGCCTCGGCGTCGGCGACGTCGTTCTTGTTCGACTTCACGTAGGGTTTGACGAACTGCGGTGCCATCAGGCGCACGGTATGACCGAACCTCTGCAGTGTGCGGGCCCAGTGATGGGCGCTGGCGCAAGCCTCCATTCCGATCAGGCATGGCGGCAGGTTCGCGAAGAACGCCGTCATCTGATCACGCCGAAGCTGCTTGCGCAGCACCGCTCGGCCACGTTCATCGACCGCGTGCACCTGGAACACGCTCTTTGCCAGATCGATACCAATAGTCGTAATCTTCATGGTGGACGCCCCTTTCCGGTTCAAGTGGTTGCACACACCTCCACTTTGGCACTTCGATGCCAGTTACGGGTGGGGGCGTCCATCCCATTGCTGTCGCAGGGCTTTGATTTCTCGACAGGATCGGCGAACGACCGTTTACTGAGTGCTCCGGTCGCTCGGCCAGAAAAGTGCCGCCGACGGCTTTGGGTCGAATG
>JBAVIQ010000335.1:0-6440 GCA_049687035.1 Steroidobacteraceae bacterium | reverse complement strand
GACGAGGCGGTGCTTGCGGCAGCGACGACCGGCCAGTTCGGGCCGTACGCCGATGTCTTCATCGAGCCACCGCGCACGTACGGTGCACGCTTCACTTTCAGGCTCTGATGTCTTGCGCCCGCTCCAGCCGAAGCGGGCGAGGCAAGAAGAAAGGGCGGGTCGTTGCCGACCCGCCCTTGCCCAGCGCCGTCCTGGCGCGATGCCGGCTAGAACTCCTGCGAGAACTTGATCCCGATCGTGCGCGGACGCTGCGGCACGACGTAGACCTCGCTGCCGCATACCGCCTCCGCACATTGCGCGAAGCGCGATACCTGCGCGAGTTCGTCGAAAGCGTTCGACACGAACAGCTCGAGCCGCCAGTCGTTCCTGCCAAGGCCCGCTGAGAAGTCGGTGATCGTGTAGCTCGGCATGTTGCCGATGATCGCGTTCTCCGCCTCGCGCAGGTCGGTCCGACGCTCGTCGGAATAGATCACGGAACCCTGCACGTAGCTGTCGAACGTGCCCACCGGGAACTCGTAGCGCACCGTCGCATTGGCCTTCAGCTCCGGCGTGACCGGCAGCGTGGTGCCTTTCCGCGCCTGCGGATCGCTGGTCGTGGGGTTGCCGTCGTCATCGACGCTCGGGCAGTCCGGACGCGTCTCCGGCTTGCCGTTCGCGTTGACGAAGCCGCAGTAGTTTTCAGTCAGCTCCGAGTCGAGGTAGGCGAAGCCCGCCGAGATGCCGAGCCGGGCGGTTACCGCCCAGCTTACGTCCATTTCGATGCCGTCGATCTGCGCCGAACCGGCGTTGTTGATCTCGGTAAGGCCTTGCGCGCCGAGCAGCGCGAACTGGAAATCGTCCCACGTCTGGCTGAAGACCGCGCCGTTGAACCGCAGCCGGTTGTCGAACCACGTGCTCTTCCAGCCGAACTCGTAGTTCGTGAGCCAGTCGGCTTCGTACGGGGGCAGGGTACCGCGACGGTTGATGCCGCCCGGACGGAAGCCCTCCGAGTACGTCGCGTACACCATCGCTTCGTCGGTGAACTTGTACGTCAGGTTCACGCGCGGGGTGACGCCGTCTTCCTTCGTGGTCTTGTCGAAGACCTTGCAGGGTGCGCCATTGAAGTCCGGAGCCGCATCGGCATCGCCGCCCGGACACGCAGCTTCGCCGGTGCTGCCGCTGTAGCCATCACTGAAGCCGAAGAAGCCCTTCAGCGAGTTGTCGGACTCGAAGTAGCGCGCGCCGATCGTGCCCGACAGGTTGTCGGTGAAGTCGAAAGTGAATTCGCCGAACACGGCGAAGTCCTTGTCGACCCGCAACTGTTTGGTCAGCCAGATCGTGTCGGGCCAGCCTGTCACGCTGATCTGGTCGCCGAGACCGTCGATCTTGTAGCGCTGCTGGATGTCGTGTTCCTGCCGCTGCAGGAACACGCCGCCGACGAAGCGGAAGCGCTGGTCCGCATCCGACGACACGCGCAGTTCGTGCGTGTAGCGGTTGTAGCGATCCTTGCCCTGGATGTACTGCGACGGGTCGATCGGCACGCCGTTGTCGTCGTACCAGTAGGCGCCGTAGCCGTAGAGGGTGTCGTACCAGTACGAGTAGTCGGAGTAATCCGACTCCGTGTCGACGTCGCGCTTGAGGTACGAACCGGCGTAGACCAGGTCGAGGTTGGCGACCTTGCCTTCGACGGTCAGCGCGGCCTGCACCCAGCTGTCATCCGACAGTTCGGGACGACCGTGCGCCAGCGCGTACTCGCCGACTGACGTGTCGTACGCCCAGCTGCCCTCGGTCTTCTGGTTCTGGGCCATCAGTTGCGGCGTTATGGTCCAGTTGTCGGTGAGGTCCACGCGCAGGGCGGCGCGTGCGCCGTAGGTTTCAGCCTCGTTGTAGTTTGCTTCAACGTAGTCCGCGTTGTTTGCCGTAATGCCCGATGTCGGGTAGGTGCGTTCGCGATAGACGTTGTCGATGTAGCCGGTGTCGTGACGGTACCAGCCGACCAGGCGCACCGCGCTGCGGTCGTTGACAGGCAGGTTCAGCATGCCTTCCGCGAGGTAACCCATGTTGCCGTCGTCGACCGAGTTCACTTCCAGGCCGTAGCTCGCGTCGAACTTGGACGCATCGGGCTTGTTGGTGATGATGCGCAGCGTGCCCGCCTGCGAGCTTGCGCCGTACAGGGTACCCTGCGGACCGGCGAGCGCTTCGACGCGCTGGATGTCGTACAGGTGGATGTCGAGGGCGCCCTGGATCGTCGTGATCGGCTGCTCGTCGAGGTAGATGCCGACGCTCGGCAGCGAGCCCGAGTGGTTGCCGTCGCCGCCGCTCGCCACGCCGCGCATGTAGACGCTGGCGAAGCCCGGGCCCGCCGTCTGGTATGAGACGCTCGGCAGGTATTTCACGTAGTCGTCGAACTTCTGCACGTTCAGCTCTTCGAGCTTCTGCGTGCTGAAGGCCTGGATGCTGAGCGGCACGGACTGCAGGTCTTCCGTGCGCTTCTGCGCGGTGACGATGATTTCTTCGAGGCCACCCTCGGTTTGTGCATAGGCAACGGACATGCCGGCGAGCAGCGTCGGCACGCCAGCCGCCAGCGCACGCATGGCAGTCGGCCTGCCAGTCTGGCGCTGCAGTTTGCGTTTACGGCTACGGGTCATTTTGGATCGGTCTCCCTCAGTGATGCACCCGACTGCGGGCGCGTGAATACATTCATTGCAGCAGTGGTGCTGCGGGGTAAGCGTCGAGCACCGGGCCGAGCGAAGCCTTGAGCGGGTCCAGCCAGGGCTCGTAGTTGCGCCAGTGATCCACCGCGTCGCGGAAAATCGGCTGGCGCACCTGCTCCGAGCTCGCGGTTCGGACGGCGCGGTCGTTTTCGTAGAAGCGCAGGCAGGCGTCCTCGAACGGCAGCCCGCAATAGTCCAGCAGCCGGCGCACCTCGGTCCCGGTGTCGTCCACCATGCGTTCGTAGATGACGCGATGAACGCGGCCCGGCAGCACGGCGTCGTAGTGCGCCATCAGCGTGACGTAGTCGGCGTAGTAACGGCCGATGTCCTCGAGCGAGTAGCTGAAATTCTGGCCGCGTGCGAAGTGCTGCTTGAACCCGGAGAAGCAGCAGCTCAGCGGGTGGCGGCGCGTGTCGATGATCTTCGCGTTGGGCAGCATCAGGTGGATGAGCCCGACGTGCGCCCAGTTGTTCGGCAGCTTGTCGATGAAGTACGGCGCGCCGGTCTTGCGCTGGATGCGGGTCTGCTGCAGGTAGCGCTCACCGAGCTCGCGCAGGACGTCGGGGTCCATAGACTCGAGCACATCGGGGTACTTCGAGACCTCGGAGCGCCGGTTGCGGCCGCTCAGTTCCTTGACGATGCCGACCACGTCCGGCAGTTCCATCGTGCCTTCGATCGCGGAATGGCTCGACAGGATCTGCTCGACCAGCGTCGAGCCCGAGCGCGGCAGCCCGACGACGAAGATCGGATCGGGTGCCGTGCACCCAGCTCCGCGGCGCGCCGCGAAGAATTCGGGCGTGAAGAGCGCACGCGAACGGCGGACGTTCTCGGTGACCGTTTCACTGTCGTAAGGCACCACTTCCTTGCGCAGCCGGTTGCCCTCTGCGTAGTGGCGGAACGATTCGGCGTAGTCCTGCGCATCCTCGGCGGCTTTGCCCAGCGAGAAGTGGAAGTGGAACCGGTCTTCCTGCGTGAGGCCGCTGTGCTCGAGTTGCGTGCGCATCGCCGCGATGTCCGCCTCGGAGAAGCGGAACGTCTTCAGGTTTGCCAGGCTCCAGTAGGCCTCGCCGAGGTGCGGCTCCAGTTCGATCGACTTGCGGTAGGCGGCGATCGAATCGTCCTGCCGTCCCGCCGTCTTGAGCGCGTGGCCATGGCTCATCCAGACTTTGGCCTGCAGCGGGTATTCGCGCAGCAATTGCTCGTAGAGGCGAATCGCCTCGTCGTACTCACCGACGCGCGCGAGCACGGTCGCCTTCAGGTTGCGAAAGCTCGGGCTGCGCGGCTCGGCCGCGAGCAACTGGTCGATCTGTGCCAGTGCCTCGACCGGCTTGTTGTCCCGATGCAGGACCACGGCATAGTTGTGGCGCGCTGCCTTGAAGCCCGGCGCCAGTTCCAGGCAGCGCGTCAGCAGCTTCTCGGCGTCGGCGTAGCGACCGATGCGCGAGGCGATCTCCGCCAGCATGCGGATCGCGGCCACGTCGGTCGGAAACTGCTTCAGGTGATTGCGCAGCAGCGGCTCGGCTACCGCGATGCGGCCTTCGGCCAGTGCCAGCGCAGGTTCCATGAGCCGGGGGTCGCGCGTCGAATTGCGGATATGGTTGGCGTAAGCCTGGTCGGCGCCTTCCGCGTCGCCCATGGCGTACAGGTGATCGCCGAGGGCGCGCCAGGCGTCGGCCATCGTTGGTTGCAGTCGCACGGCGGCACGCAGCGCGGCAACGGCTTCGTCACCGCGCCCGGCGTCGCCGAGCGCCAGCCCTAGCTCCCGTTGCGCAGCGGCCCAGCGGGGCTGCGAGGCAGCAAGCGGCTCGAGGATTCGCACCGCTTCCGCGACATCGTTGGTACGGCGGCAGGCCATGGCCAGCAGCAGCATCGCGGCAGGATGGTTCGGAACGGCAGCGAGGATTTCGCGCGCCTGTTCCGCAGCCAGTCGTGGCTGGGAGGCGAGCAGCTTTTCGGCGTGGGTGAGTGCCACGTCGAGTGTTCCCACGGGTTCCGGCCCGCTCGTCATCCAAATCCCCCGTGTTTTGACACCACAACGGGCCAATGAAAGACTGCAGCGGACGCAATGTCAAACGCCCTGTCGCGTTCCTGCCCCTTATGTTGTTTGGAGACAACGAGCCAATGCCGAACAGGATTTTTTTTGCACTGCGATGTCGCGAAATTGCAGCGCGCGCACGTCCGAGGCGCACCTGGGGCGGTGTTTCATGGCTCGCGGCGGCCGGGCTCGCGGGGGCGGTGCCGGCTGTCGCGGCGACGCCAATGCCGGTCGTGTCGGCCGTGCCCTACAAGGCCGATTCCGGCTCGGTGGCGGTCCAGTGCGGCAAGCTCATCGACGGGGTGGCTGCGCAGGCGCAAGGCCCCGCGACCGTCGTCATTCGCAATGGACGCGTCGATTCGGTGCAACCGGGTGCAGCTTCGCCCAGGGGCATGACCGTCGTCGATCTCAAGCAGTACACCTGCCTGCCCGGCCTGATCGACATGCACACGCACCTGACGGACAGCGGGCACGAGACGTCCGACCTCAGCGTCTACTACAAGCGGACGAAGGCGGAGCAGGGCTCCATCGCGCGGGATAGCGCGCGCGCCACGCTGCTGGCCGGTTTCACCGGCGCGCGTGATGTCGGCACGTACATCGCCTGGGTCGATCGCGACCTGCGGGATGCGATCAACCAGGGTAACGCCGTGGGTCCGCGCATGCAGATCGCGGGCTACTACCTGACGATCCCGGCGGGCGGTGGCGATCTCGTCATCCCTGGTCATGCCGAATCCGAGATTCCGCCGCAGGTGCGCATGGGCGTCGCGCGCGGACCCGAGCAGTTCAGGCAAAAGGCCGAGCAGGCCGTTGCTGGAGGTGCCGACTTGTTGAAGGTCATCGCGTCCGGCGCGGTGCTCGCGTTTGGTGGTGTGCCGGGCGAGCGCGAAATGATGCCCGAGGAGATCAAAGCCGTCGTCGAAGTGGCGCATGCGCACGGCGTGAAGGTCGCTGCGCACGCGCACGGCGCGCAGTCGATCAAGGACGCGATCCTCGCCGGCGCCGACACGATCGAACACGCCTCGCTGATCGACGACGAAGACATCCGGTTAGCGAAAGAGCACGGCACCGCGCTGTCAATGGACGTCTACAACGGCGACTGGATCGACACCGTCGGCCGTGCAGAGAAGTGGCCGGAGGAATTCCTGCGCAAGAACGTCGAGACGACCGAAGCGCAGCGGCAGGGCTTCACCAAGGCGCACGCTGCGGGCGTCGACATCGTCTACGGCACCGACGCGGCCGTGTATCCGCACGGGCTCAATGCGCGCCAGTTCCCGATCATGGTCCAGCGTGGCATGACGCCGATGGAGGCCATCCAGTCGGCGACTTCGCTGGCCGCGCGGCACATGGGATGGGCCGATCGCATCGGCAGCCTGCAGCCCGGTCGTTTCGGCGATCTCATCGCGGTCAAGGGCGATCCGCTCGCGGACATCACCCGGTTGCAGGACGTTGCGGTCGTGATCAAGGGCGGGCTCGCCTTCAAACTGCCGGCAGAGTGAAGCGGTGGCGGTCGGGATTGTCCCAGACGACCTGTTCGCGCCCGCCGGGACCGGCAGCGTGCGGCGACTGGCGCCAAACCTGCAGCGGCTTGTCGCCCCCAATCCCAGTCCGTTGACCGGACCGGGCACGAACACCTACGTCGTCGGGTTCGGCCCGCATTACGTAGTGATCGATCCCGGTCCTGACGATACGACGCACGTCGATCGCATCCTGGC
>JBAVIQ010000334.1:0-5965 GCA_049687035.1 Steroidobacteraceae bacterium | reverse complement strand
GAATCCGTGGAGGTTCCGTTCGACGAGCTGGCCGTCCTCGAGGTCACGCGCTTCGAAACAGGAGGAGCCGCGCTGGCCACGGCAGCCGTACTGGTGACGGTGTCTGCATTCGCCGTGGTGCTGGGCGCCGTGCCTGCGCTGCCGCCGGGGCCATGAGGCTATCCTGATGGGCAGTCTCGGTGTTCTGAAGCTCACTGCCGTGATGACCATCGGCCTGTTGCTGGGCGCCTGCACTTACCAGCAGTCACTGCGGCACCCGAAGCTGCCGCCACTCGTCCCGATCGACGGGACGATGGATTGCCGGCAGATCGACCTGGCAATCGACCGCGCCGACACGGTGCGCTGGTTGATCCGCGATGACGGCGGGAGCCTCGAGACGAGCGGCCACAAGGCTGCGCGTTACGCCGGCAACGCCGTCCTGATCCCGATCAGCCTGATCAGCTACGTTCCGGCGTACATTGATGACGGCGGCCACACGGTTTTGAATGCGGCCGACGGTCGAATTCGTGAATTGCTGCAACTCAAGCGCGATCGCGGCTGCCCGGCCCGTGCCACCACGCTGCCAGGGATGGACGACCTTGCCCTGCTGGTCGAGCTGGAGGCAGTGCAGGTGCAGCTCGATGCGGGTCGAGGCGAGCAGGCAGCGCTCTTCGGGCAACGAACGAAGCTGCTCGACGGCCTGCGTGTCGTACCGCCTTTGGTGCCGACGTCGCCATGAGCGAAGTCCGCTAGCCGGTCCGGTCTCTACGGCGCTTCAGGCAGCCTGCCGTCGCCGGAACCTCGCGCTGCAAAAACGGTACTCGTGGAATTCTCACCGCTCAGCCACGCTGCTCGAATGTTCGCAGCCGTCGGCCCCGAGCCATCCGGTCGCCAACCCGGCGGCCCGAAAACATAGCCCACGAACTCACGCAGGCGACGCGCGCGCCCGACGTCACGGAACATCGCCGCCCATTCGTGGAACGCGATCTTGATCGGGTTGTACGTGCTGATGTTGTTGATCAACCCGTACTGCGGCGGATCGTCGTCCCGCTCAGCGACGAACGTGCCGAACATCCGGTCCCACACCATGAACACACCGGCGTAGTTGCGATCGACGTATCGCGGGTTCGACGCGTGATGCACGCGATGGTGTGACGGCGTGTTGAACAGGTACTCGAACCACGCGGGCATGCGCCGAATGGCCTCGGTGTGGATCCAGAACTGGTAGAGCAGGTTGAGACCGCTCTGCAGGAAGATCATTTCCGGCGGGAAGCCGATCAGCAGCAGCACGAACCACGGCGCCCAGGTGCCGACGAGCACTCCGGTCCAGGGCTGACGGATCGCGGTGGAGAGGTTGTACTCCTGCGACGAGTGATGGTTGACGTGGGCGGCCCACCAGAAGCGGCACTCGTGGCTGATGCGGTGGAACCAGTAGTACGCGAGGTCGTCGAGCACGACGATCGCCGCCCAGGCCCAGGGCGAACTCATCGAGATGTCGAACAGGCGGAACTGGAAGATCCAGGCGAAGACCGCGACCGTCGCGCCGGCCAGCGCCACATTGGTGGCGTAGTTGCCTGCGCGCATGCCGATCGATGCGAGCGTGTCCTGCAGCGTGTAGCGGCCGCGGACGAGGTGAGCGCGCACCAGTGCCATCTCGAGCAACATCAGCGCGAAGCGCGCCAGCACCAGCACTTGTGCAGTGGTCAGGGCTTTCATGTCGTGCTCGACCTGCGTCGATGGCCGGAGTTGCGGAAGAATAGCATCGCGGGCACCAGCGCCAGCAGGGTCAGCATCGCGGCCGTGGCGAAGACGGCGCCGTATCCGAAACGGTCCGTGAACAAGCCGCCGAACGTTGCGGCCACCCCCGTGACCATCACCATGAGCGAAGCCTGCAGCGAGTAATCAGTGCCCGGGGAATGCGCACGGCAACGGTCCATCATCAGCGTGAACAGGGCGACGGTCGAAAGGCCGTCCGCAAACTGCTCGAAGTACACGATGGCGCCGATCGCATAGAGGTCGTGCACGCCAGCGACGACCAGCAGGTAGCCCGCGAGTCCAAGCGCCTGCATCACGCCGAACGCCAGCAGGGCTTCGCGGTGGCCAATACGGAGCAGCGTCGCGCCGCCGACGAACGCGCCGATCACTCCCGCCGTGGCGCCCGCCGCCCCCGTGATTACGCCGATCTGTGCCAGTGAGAACCCGCTGTCGGTCAGCAAGGGCCCCGTCATGCGTGAGGCGAGCGAGTCGCCGAACTTGTACAGCGCGATGGTTGCGAGCCACCAGCCGAGTCCGGGCCGCGCAACGAAGTCGCGGAACAGGCCGGCATACCCTCGCAGGCCGTGCCACTCCGTGTGCGTCGCCGCCTGCTGCGCTGGCGTGCGGGCGTCCTGCATGAACAGGACCGGCACGATCACAAGCAGCATCAGGCATGCGAGTCCGCCATAACTCGCCTGCCAGCCGTGATGTGACACCAGCCACAGCAAGCCGCCGCTGCCCATCACCATGCCGAGCTTGTAGCCGACCACCTGGATGCTGTTGCCGAGGCCGCGCCATTCCGGTTTCAGCGTACTGACCGCGTAACCATCGGTGGCGATGTCCTGCGTGGCCGAGACGACGTTGGCGCAGAACAGCACCGCGAGCAGCCAGGGCAGGCGGTCGACCCAGGCTTCGAAGTCGCGCGAGGCGACTACGAGCATCAGCGTCATCGTCAGTCCGTTCAGGCCGAGCAGCCACTGCTTGCGTGTGCCGTAGCGATCGATCAGCGGGGCCCAGAGGAACTTGAGCGCCCACGGCAGCGCGAGCGCGCTGGTGAAACCGATCAGCGAAAGCGAGACGCCCTGGTCACGCAGCAGTGCCGGCAGCGCCTTCGCAATCAGGCCGGAAGGCAGGCCCTGCGCGAAGTAGAGCAGGGCGAGGAGCAGGAACAGGCGCATCGCGAGCTACGGTCCTTCGGGCTGGCATGCTCAGTGGGCGGGCGGTGCCAAGGCCGGGGCAACGGCCGTCGACTGCGCGACTGAACGCCACAAGTCCCCGACGTGCTGGACTACGGCACCTTGTGCTGCGACGCGCAAGTCGAACTTGGAGCCCGCGAATGCAGGGGTCTCGACGACGATGACGGTGTGGGCTGAAGGGCCACGGGCTTTCCTGCCGCCCACGAACACCTCGGTCGCCGCCAGCAACTCGTCGATCGAGCCGTCGCGGATCGGCCCGCCCTTGTCGTCGCGACTGATCACGCCCTGCACGATCGGCTCACCGAACCGCGTATTGCCGGACTGCCGCAACGGAATGCCGGTGGCCTGCAACAAGCGGATGATTTCCGCGCCGACCGGGTTGCCGTCGGCCTGCCGTCCCTGTGAATAGATGTAGCCGCCTTCCTTCGACAGTTCGTCCTCGTGCAGGTCCAGCACGAGACGGGGCGGGTACTGCTCCGCCAGGCGCAGGACGTACTGCGTCAGCGCGGCGGTCTCCGGCCCCGGCGCTTTCTCGGCGCGGGGTTTGCTGCCAGCGTCGAGGTCGGGCAGCAGGTATTCCGCATCGCCCACGCTGTAGCCGCCGCCCTTCTTCCAGTCGCGTTCGGGCGTATTCGGGTAGCGCCAGTTGTGGCGGTACGCATTGGGGTTGCCGAGGGGGATGACGACGATGGGTACACCAGTGTCGGCGAGCTGCGTGAGGCTCGCGAGATTGGCGGCGATGGCGTTCGGCCCAGCGGGCTCCTCGCCGTGGATGCCCGAAAGAATCCACAGCGCCTCGCCTCGATGTGGCGTTCGCCATGACTTGATCGCCACCGCCTGGGTGTCGGGATAGCTGTAGATAGTCTCGGCGAGCCAGCCATGCTGGGTCGACAACTCGTCGAAGCGGCCCATGATCGTGCCGAGCGGAATGCGCCCGTCGGCCGCGTAGTCGCTGGTGGCAGAAGACGCTCTTGATTCGACCGAGTCGTCCGCTTGCACGACGGGCGAAACCAGTAAGCCGAGCGTCCAGAAGACCGACCAGACGGACGACCAGATGAGCGCGACGGCTGACCGGTCTGCGAACCCGTGGGGGTGAGTCATTGTGTGATGCCCTGGCGTTTGCGCATGAACCAGTAGAGCGGCAGGCCGGCGGCGCCCAACACGAGCGACCACTGGAATGGCTCACGCCCGAGTCCGATGAACGCAAAGACGACGTATACGGTGCCTAGAATGCCGAGCACGAACAGGCTGCCCGGCAGTTTGCGTTCGCCGCGGCGTGTCAGCACCACGAGCGCGATCGCGCACAGCAGGTACAGCGGCAGGTTGGCGGCCGTCACCACCTGTGACAGGAACGTAAAGCCGTCCACCATCGACTTGCTGTAGTTCATCAGCACCATCACGGTGGCGAGCGCTCCGGTCAACGCCAGGGCGATCCACGGCGCTCCGCGCGAATTGAGGCCGCGCACAACTTGCGGCAGGAAGCCATGGCGTCCCATCGAGGCCGTGAGTTCGCTGACCACCAGCGTCCAGCCGTTCAGCGCGCCGAGGCCGCTGATCACCACGAAGACCGACAGCAGGCGGCCATTGCCTGCACCGACGAACTGGTCGAGCAGTTCGGCGAACGGCGCCGAGGACTGCGCAAGCTGATCCTGCTCCAGCAGCAGCATCGCCATCGCCGACACGCCGATGTAAATGACTGCCATCAGCAACGTGCCGAAGAGCGTCGAGCGCGGGATGTTCTTCTCGGGATCGCGCACGCGGCCGGCCGGTATCGCTGCAGATTCGATACCGAGCATGGCGAACAACGCGATCGTGGACGCCGCCATCAGTCCTGCCAGCGTGATCGGAGTCGTGGGCGGGTGGCGGGTGTAGACCGACGGCTCGGTGAGCAGCAGCCACGCGCCCAGGCCGAGGATGAAGAGCATCGGCAGCAGTTTCAGCGCGGTCGTGACGATCTGCACGCCGCCACCGGTGCGAACCCCGAGCAGATTGATGCCGACGAACAGCCAGATCAGCGCTATGGCGAGCACGACGGGCGACACTGTCTCGAGTCCCGGCAGCACCTTGCCCAGGTAGCCGACGAGGCCGATCGCGAGCGCGGCGTTCGTGATCCAGCAGGAGACCCAATAGCACCAGATCGCGATGTAGGCGGGCAGCTTACCGGTGGTCTGCTCGATGTAGGTATAGGGGCCGTCGGCTGCAGGAAACTCCCGGGCGAGTTGCGCGAACACGCGCGCGATCAGGGTCATGCCCAGCACCGTGACGCCCCAGCCCAGCATCGCATTGAAGCCGTAGGGCGCCAGCGATGCCGGCAGCACGAAGATGCCCATGCCGATGGTGTTGCCGATCACCAGGGCGGTGCACATCCAGAATCCGAGTTCCTTCGGCTGTTGCATTTCCCGTCACGCACCCTTGCCCTGCAGCGCCTCGTCGAGGGCTGTTCGCAGCAGGCCAACGGCCTCATCCACCTCGGCGATCGTCGTCGAGAGCGGCGGCATGAAGCGCAGGGTACTGATGCCACACGACAGCAGCAGCAGGCCATTGTGGTAACCGCGCGTCACGAGCCGGTCGCACAGCGCCCGCGCGGGTGTCCGCTCGGCGTCGTTCTCGATCAGCTCCATGCCGATCATGAGCCCCCTGCCGCGGACTTCGCCGATACACGGATAGTCGCGCATCATCTCGCGCAGGCGCCCCATGAAATGCTCGCCCACGCGCGCCGCATTGGCCGCGTACTCCGACTGCACGAGGTCGAGCGTCGTGACCGCTGCCGCACAGCTCAGCGGATTGCCGCCGAAGGTGTTGCCATGCGCGCCGCGTTTCCATTGCTCCATGATCTTCTTCCTGGCGATGATCGCGCCGATCGGCATGCCCGAACCGAGTCCCTTGGCGCTGGTCATGATGTCGGGCTTCACGCCCGAGTGCTCGCATGCCCACATCCTGCCGGTGCGGCCGACTCCCGACTGCACCTCGTCGAAGATCAACAGGATGCCGTGCTCGTCGCAGAGCGCGCGCAGGCCGGCCAGGAAGCCCTCGGG
>JBAVIQ010000333.1:0-5437 GCA_049687035.1 Steroidobacteraceae bacterium | reverse complement strand
CTGTACAACTACGATCCCGATTTGAATTTGCACTCAGCGACCAGTACGGCGTATTCGACAGACGATGCGCCGCTAAGACTTGAAGCAAAAAGAATGGACCTGGCTACGCTCAATGAGATTAGCGACGCAACGATGAAGCTCGTGACGTTGAATCGCCAACTCTGGGTGCTAGTTGATCGAGTCCAAAAAGACCTCGCAGTTGATCGCGTTAAGTTGCCCGACTTCCTTGAACCAAAGGACGACTCAACACCGCTCGGTCCGGCAGGCGCGTGATTGACGAACTGCTGGCATAGCGCTGGCACGGGTGCTGCCGCCTCACTCTAACTGAGCGAAAACAGTCGGTTACAAAGGAAGAATGAGTGATTTGCCGTTAGCGGGTCACGACAGCACCCTTTCCGGGGGTGCTGAAGATGGCTTCTTCAACTAGGAAAGCAGACTGCCACTGGTTCCGATGTGCCTGTCGGTTTCCTTTCAGGGTTGCTGGCAGCAGGACCGGCAACAGTCGCGCAAAGCACCGAGCGCGTCGTTCATCGCGTCGCCTCGCGTACCGCACGGTCCTCGTACGCCGCCGCGATCAGTGCATCCTGTTGAACTGTGGCAAGCGCCTCCCATTCGTCGCCCGAAAGGATGCGGGCAAGGTGCATCACGCCGCCGCGTCGCAGCCCGCCCGTTCGCGTGTCGCGCAGACCGTGAAGCTGCTTCTTCATCGAAGCGGTGACGCGCAGTTTCCGCATGTGGTCACCCCAGCCAAAAATGAATGGGCCCGCCAATCGGCGGGCCTTTTCATTTTTGAATGCGAGGGCACTAGAGGGCGAACCTAGGAGTCCTAGGTTCGAACACATCGCGTCAGCGATGGGTGACGTTGCGGTTTCGTGGCGCGTCGCGAGTGGCGCGACCGCGCGTAACGCAATCGCAACGGCCCCAGCGGGGCGCGCACCGGCGCAGCGCGCGCAATCCTAGTCCCCCAGCCAAAGCAAAAAGGCTCGCTGCGAAAGTAGCGGGCCTTGTTGCTTGGTGCGGGACCGGGACCGCCTGGCATGGGAACCCGCGTTCGAACACCTCGGTACGTCATGCGCGGGCGCTCGCCGACTAGCGATCCAGCGGACTCAGCACCGCGTTGGCGCCCTTGCGCATGACGTGCGTGTACACCTGTGTCGTCTTGACGTCCTTGTGCCCGAGCAGTTCCTGCACCGTGCGGATGTCGTACCCGCGCTCCAGCAGATGCATGGCGAAGCTGTGGCGGAACGTGTGGCACGAGGCGGGCTTGTCGATGCCCGCCGCGGCAACCGCCCACTTCACATGACGCTACACGGTGTCTGGCAATACGTGATGCCGTCGTATGGCGCCGCTGCGCGGATCGCGTGAAGCTGACTTCGCAGGGAACACGTATTGCCAGCCCCATTCGAACGGTGCAGCCGGGTACTTGCGCTCGAGCGCGAACGGCAACTCGACGCCACCATGGCCGCGCTTCATCGCCTGCGCGTGCTGCGCGCGCACGACATCGAGATGGCGCTGCAGTGGCTCGACGATGACTTCCGGCAGGATCGTCATGCGGTCCTTGTTGCCCTTGCCACTGCGGACGATGAGTTGACGCAGCTCGAAGTCGACGTCCTTTACACGCAATTGCAACGCTTCCTGCAGCCGCAGACCGCCACCGTAGAGGATCGACCCGATGAGCCAGTATTCATCCTCGAGCTTGGCGAGGACGGCGCGCACTTCCTTGTGCGTCATTACGACAGGCAGCCGGTGCGAAGGCTTCGCACGTACGACGTCGTTGAGCCACGGCAATTCGAGTTCGAGCACCTTCTGGTACAGGAACAACAAGGCGGCCAAGGCCTGGTTCTGCGTCCCCGCCGACACCTTGCGAGTGACGGCGAGGTGAGTCAGAAAGGCTTCGACCTCTGCAGCACCCATCGTGCGCGGATGCCGCTTGTCGTGGAACAGGATGAATCGACGCACCCACTGCAGGTACTGCTGCTCCGTGCGATAACTGTAGTGCAATGTGCGGAGCTTGTCCCGCACCTGGTCGAGCAGGCGGGGAGGGCGGCAGGCCGGAGCCGGGTCGTTATGCGGATCCATGCGGCCTAGAGATTCCGCGCCATTTGACGGACGAAAACATTGGTGGTCTATTTAGACCAGAGACTTACAAGGACTGTTACCCCCATATGCGGCAGATTTGCAGCGAAATGCCGGAAGGAAAAACGGCACAGCCCGCGCCAATGTTCCTGCCTAATTGTTGTTAGGCCGCGCAATTCAAGCCTTCAACACTCCATCGCCAAGGGTCGCCACATGCCAGACTTGAGCACCGTCTTCACCGAGCTTCGCAAGGTCATGGCGCCGTACGCTGCCAAGCTCGCACCGGCTCAAGACGACGACCAACAGTTGTACATAGACACCCGGCACATACAGAAGAACAAGAAACCACTCTTCTTCGGCGCCGTTCAGGTCAAGAAGTCGTACGTCAGCTTCCATCTCATGCCGGTCTACGTGAAGCCCGAACTTCTAGCTACGGTGTCACCTGAGCTCAAGGCACGTATGCAAGGCAAGTCCTGCTTCAATTTCGCCAGTCTGGAACCTGCACTGTTCAAGGAGCTTGCAGCCCTTACCAAGGCGGGCTACGCAAGCTACAAGAAGCAAGGCTTTGTGCAGTAGCACCGTCGCAGCAACTCCGGCGCGGCCTAGCAACTCGCTCAAGCTGACACGCAACGGCAGTGCACTGTGGCCGCGCACCGCGCACTTCGTTCATCATGCGGTGCGCGGCTACTGCGCCCCGCCGTCGCGTGCAGCTTAGCTCGGACGTTAGGCCTCGCAACCACCACCATCGCTGCACGCCCCCGTGTCAAAGACCATTCAAGCCGGCCTCGTGTACTTCGCAATCGTGCTGGGTACAGGCTTCGCGCTTGGAGTGATTCGAGTTCCGTTTATCGTGCCACGCATCGGCGAGCGCTGGGCAGAGCTCGCCGAGATGCCAATCATGGCCACGGTCATCTACATCGCCGCGGGCTTTCTCCTTCGCCGCTTCCCAGAAGTGGCAACTCCGGGCAAATCATTGAAGGCTGGGTTCCTGGCTTTGGCGCTATCAGTAGCCACGGAGTTGGCACTTGCAACCGTCCTACAAGACAGAACTCTCAAAGAGTTTATTGCCAGCCGCGACAAGGTGTCAGGTTCGGTATACCTAGCACTGCTTCTGGTATTCGCAGTCATGCCTAGACTTCGCCTTTCCAAGCAGCACTCGCATGAAGTCAAAAGCAGCGAGGCCTAACCCCTCGCTCAAGCGGAGCGCCAACGGCAGGCCACCAGGCCCGGGCTGGTGGTACGCGGTACATTTTCACCAGCCCGGGCCTGGTGGCCTGCCGTCGTCGCCCGCTTAGCTCGAACGTTAGGCGGCGAATCTAGATCTTCGCAGCGCATTCAGACGTTTCGGGAGAGGCATGCCGACTCTAGTGTCGGCAGATGAAAGTGAGCGATCTGCTCCGCCTGCTTCAAGACGACGGGTGGTTCTTGGTTGCGACGCGCAGGAGCCACCGTCAGTTCAAGCATCCCGCGAAGCCGGGACGGGTGACCGTTCCCGGGAAACCCAGCGACGATTTGGCACTCGGCACTCTGAACAGTATCCTCAAGCAAGCCGGCCTGCGGCGAAAGTAAAGTACCTGTAATGCGCTACGCCGTCGTCATTGAAAGTGCGGGTTCAAACTTCTCGGCATATGTTCCGGACTTGCCGGGTTGCATCGCCACGGGCGCTACATTGTCAGAGACAGAATCCGCGATACGCGAAGCGATCGTGTTCCATCTCGACGGGTTGCGGGAAGACGGTTCGCCGATTCCACCACCATCGAGCAAGGTCGAGTACGTCGAGGTTGCCGCCTAACACGTCGCTCGAGTGCATGCGTGGGAAAATGGAGCGCCAAGCGATAGCCGCCGTAGCCGCGGCGGCGCAGCTGGCGGGCGGCCCAACAAGGCGATGAAGCTGACGAGGCTTTCGGTGGCATCCGGCCGCCTGGCTAACGACGCCGTCGCTGGAGATGCCGCCTCATGCCCGCGCCGGCGAGGAACCGTGGGCACCGCCTCGCAGCTTATCGCCGCTGTTAGGCCGCGTTCAGGGCCGCTATTGAATTAACGTGTATACGTATATACAATAAACCGTGCCCATCAGTTTCGATCCTCGCAAGAACGAGCGGAACATCGCCGAGCGCGGCCTGTCGTTCGAGCTGGTAGAGGAGTTTGAATGGGACAGCGCGCTTGTCGTCGAAGACGCCCGTAGAGACTACGGTGAGCGACGGTTCCAAGCGCTGGGCCTGATCGCGGACCGACTGCACGCACTGGTGTTTACACCTCGTGCCGGGCGCGTTCACGTGATCAGTCTCCGTAAAGCAAATCGGCGTGAGGTCAGACTCTATGAAGCGCAAGACCGCTAAGGCACGGAAGATCGCGGAGAATCCCGAGTGGACAAGAGCCACGTTCGCGAAAGCGAAGCCGGCCAATGCGGTCCTTCCTGAGGTTTTCGGGGCGCCGGCTGCAAGGCGGTTGCTCAAGCCACGGGGTCGGCCGAAGACTGGGGCCGCGCGGACGTCGATCTCGATTCGCCTGCCGCCGGACACTTTGGCGCGTTGGAAGGCAACGGGCCCAGGCTGGCAGACACGAATGGCCGAGGCGTTTGATAAGGCGATTCGAAAGAATGCGGCCTAACCCCGCGATGCAGCCAACAGCGCTCAGTGTCACCGGCGCACATGCCGTCTGGCGTGCGATTGCGCGCTGTGGCTGATCGCAAGCGTTAGGCCGCAAATTCACCGACCGCTGCGTCAGTAGCACCTTCCTGGAGTCTTGCACTCATGGCTATTCGCCCCGGTTCACAATCAGCACTCGTAGTAGTGGACGTGCAGGTCGGCGTTGTCGCCCCTGCCTGGGAGCGCCAGCGATTCGTCGGCAACGTAGCGCTCGCTGTTCGTCGGGCACGCGATGCCGGCATCCCTGTGGTTTGGGTTCAACACCATGACGAGGAACTCCTGCGAGACACTCCAGCTTGGCAGTGGGTGCCGGAACTAGAGCCCCGTGCCAGCGAGCTGCGCATCTACAAGAGTCACAACTCCGCCTTCGAGAACACAGAACTCTCATCCGAACTGGACCGGCTTGCCGTGTCTCGCATCTTGTTGGCCGGCGCGGCTACCAACTGGTGCATCCGCGCCACTGCATACGGTGCGCTTGAGCGCGGCTATGACCTCACGCTGCTCAGCGATGCTCATATGACGCGTGACACGGAGTTGGAGTCGGGCCGCATCTTGGAAGCACGCAGCATGATCGATGACCTCAACGTCACCATTCGCTGGTTGTCCTACCCCGGACGAACGAACTCCTCCGTTCCAGTCGAAGAGGCAACATTTGCTTAGCGGCGAGTTGCGGCCTAACCCCTCGCTCAAGCGGAGCGCCAACGGCAGGCCAC
>JBAVIQ010000332.1:0-1679 GCA_049687035.1 Steroidobacteraceae bacterium | reverse complement strand
GTTGTAGGCCGTGAGCCCGTGGAACACCGAGCCACCCGAGGTCGAGATCAACACGGTGAAGTGCGTGGCGCCGGCCGCCAGTTTCTGGTCCACGGTGCGCATCAGCGTGCCGATGCTCGCGTCGGTGACCGGGGTATAGAACTTGATGACGAAGTTGTCCGCCATGAGGGGCTCCAGGTTCAGTCCTGCACGACGCGGCAGAACAGCGACTTCAGGTAACGCGTCTCGGCGATCGCCGGATGGATCGGGTGATCGGGCGCATGCCCGCCCACCTCGACGACCTGTGCGAAACGGTCGACGTGTCGCGCCGCCTGCTGGATCGTGACCATGAGGTCGTCCAGCCCGAGATGGTACGAACACGAGCACGAGACCAGGAAGCCGTCGCGGCCCAGCACCTGCATCGCCTGCTGGTTGAGCTTGCGGTAGGCCGCCTGCCCTTTCGGGATGTCCTTGCGCCGCTTGATGAACGCCGGCGGGTCGATGATGACTACGTCGAACTTCTCACCCACCGCGCGCAGCGCCGCCAGGGCGTCGAATGCATCCGCGCGCTCGGTCCGGACGTTGTGCAGGCCGTTGGCGGCGGCGGAACGCTGCAGCAGTTCGAGCGCGGGCGCCGATGAGTCTACGCACAGCACTTCGCTGGCGCCCGCGGCGGCGGCGGCAAGACCCCACGCACCGAGGTAGCTGAAGACGTCGAGGACGCGCGCACCCTTGACGTACTTAAGCAGCGCGTGCCGGTTGCAAGCCTGGTCGTAGAACCAGCCGGTCTTCTGGCCGTGGCCCATCGGCACGAAAAAGCGGACGCCGTTTTCCTCGACGACCGTTTCTTCGATGTCGGGCCCGATCGCCGTCTCGACGTAGCTCGGCAGGCCTTCGAGTTCGCGAGCGCCCGAGTCGTTCTTCCAGATCAGAGCCTTCGGCCCGAGCACCTTGACGACCGCTTCGACGATCGCGGGCTTCATCGCTTCCATGCCCGCCGTGCCGATCTGGCCGACGACGATGTCGCCGAAGCGATCGAGCACCAGCCCGGGCAGACCGTCGGATTCGCCATAGACGAGGCGGTAAAAAAAATGCGAATACAGCTTTTCGCGCAGCGCCAGCGCCAGCTGCAGCCGGTGGACGAGCAGCGACTTGCCGGGCACGAACGCCGGATCACGACCGAGGATGCGCGCGCAGATCAGTGCGTGCGGATTGACGTAGGCGTAGCCCAGGAAGCGGTCGTTGCTCGCCACGACGCGACAATGCGCCCCGGTGGCGAATGCCGTGAGCGGCGTGCGTACCGTGTCGACCTCGTTGCTGAAAATCCAGAGGTGCCCGCCCGCGATACGGCGGTCTTCGCGCGGCTTGAGCCGCAGTTCGGGGAGGTCGTGGGACAAATTCGGGAGTGCCGGGGGCGGCGTTGACATGCGCGTTTCCGCCGGCGAGCGGCAGCCTTCCGTTATAGTTCACGCATTCTAGCCGACCGAACCCCGTCAGGTTCCGCCATGACTTCGCCCAGCCCGTCCGGCCACCAGAATTCCCTGGCCGCCGAGACCAGTCCTTACCTGCGCCAGCACGCCTCGAACCCCGTCGACTGGCATCCCTGGGGACCCGACGCACTCGAACTCGCGCGCAAGCTCGACAAGCCGATATTGCTGTCGATCGGCTATTCGGCTTGCCACTGGTGCCACGTGATGGCC
>JBAVIQ010000331.1:0-6665 GCA_049687035.1 Steroidobacteraceae bacterium | reverse complement strand
GCGAAAGCGCGAGGCCTTCGAGCCTGCGGCCGCCGGACAGCAGCTGTCGCGCCGCAAGATTCGCGTACAGGATCGTGCCCGTGGCGTTGGTGAGGAGCAACGCCAGCGGCGAGGCCTGGATCACGGTATCGAGCAGCAGTTCGCGCTGATAGAGATCCTGGCGCTGGCTGCGGAGCCGGCCACCGAGCGCGTTGTAGGCAGTGACGAGCTTCCGCCACTTGGCATCCCGGGGTTCCGCGATGCTCATGCTGTAGTCCGCGTCGTGCAGGCTCGAGATGCCGTCGGCGAGGGCGTCCAGCAGCGACTCCTGTGTGTGCAGCGAACGCCGCACCCACCAGGCCAGCGTCGCGTAGGCGATCGTCGCGAACACCAGGGCCGCAATGCGGTACGGCCACGCGAGATTCGTCAGGGCAAGGGCGACGAGCGTCAACAGCCCCAGCGCGACGAGGAAGAGCGTGACCCGCCGCTGCCGCATTGTTCAGCGCCCGTCCTGGCTGCCGGTCACGATGCCGAGTTTTTCCATGCGCCGGTACAGCGACTGGCGTGAGAGCCCCAGGTCGCGCGCGGCTTTGGCGATCACGCCCTCGTGGCGCGTGAGCGCATTTTCGATTTCGTCGCGGTCGGGTTCGCGGGTGGGGAGCGCTTCCCATGTTCCCGACGTGCCCGATCCCGGCAACATCAGGTCGGCCGCCGCGATCCGCGTCGTGTTTGCAAGCAGGCAGGCACGGCGGATGCTGTTGCGCAGTTCGCGCACGTTGCCGGGCCAGTCGTAACGCACGAGCAGGCGCTCGGCATCCGGCAGCAGTCCATACCCCGGCTCGAGAAAGTGCTTTGCCAGCGGCAGGATGTCGTCGCGACGGTCGGCGAGCGGCGGCACCTGCAGTTCGATGACGTTGAGCCGGTAGTAGAGGTCTTCACGGAAGCGGCCCTGCCGGATGGCTTCCCCGAGCGGCGTGTTGGTCGCTGAAACGATCCGGACATTCACCCTGCGGGTCTGGCTGGAGCCGAGTCGCTCGAACTCGCCGGTCTGCAGCACGCGCAACAGCTTGGCCTGTCCCGTCAGGGGCAGGTTGCCGATCTCGTCGAGGAACAGCGTCCCGCCGTTTGCAGTCTCGAAGCGGCCTTCGCGTGACTTTGATGCACCGGTGTACGCACCGGCTTCCGCGCCGAACAATTCACTCTCGAGCAGGTCCGCCGGTAGCGCACCTGCGTTCACCCGCACGAACGGTCCGTCCTTCGCCGTGGAGTTGGCCTGGATGATCTCGGCCAGGATTTCCTTGCCTGCGCCGTTCGGACCCGTGACGAGCACGGGCACGTCCGCCTTGGCCACCTGCGTGGCCATCTGCACGACGGCGTGCATGGCGGCGCTCCGGTACACGATGCCGCGCAAGTCGAATCGCGCCGCGAGTTCGGCGTGCGACCGGTCGACGCGCGCAAGGCGTTCGCGCTCCGCCGCCAGCGCGGCGTGCAGCTGCAGCAGATTGCGCACGGTCGTCACCAGTCGCGCGTTGTCCCAGGGCTTGGCGAGATAATCGGCTGCGCCTGCCTTCACGAGTTCGACCGCGGTTTCGAGTTGCGTCCAGGCAGTGAGCAAGACCACCGGCAGATCGGGTTGCGCCGCCCGCAGCGAGCGGAACAGCGCGATGCCTTCGTCGCCCGAGGTTGCCTCGCGCTGGAAGTTCATGTCCTGGATGACCAGGTCGATGCCTCCCCGCGCGACGCGCTCCAGCCCTGCGCGCGGCGTGGCCGCGCATTCGACCTTGGCTCCTTCAAGCGTCAACAGGACGTCGAGCGCCGTGCGCACGGCGTCGTTGTCGTCGATGACCAGTAGCGTACGTCCCTGCATTCCGCTCGCTGCAACCTGTTGCGTGAGATCAGACCGTGCGGGTGGCGATGGCCGGCGAGACCATCGAGGCGCGACGCGCAGGCCGCAACGCCGCCGCAAGGCTGACGAGCCAGAGCCCAACCACCCCGAAGACCAGATAATAGAGCTTCAGCCGCGGGAGTTCGAACGTCGTGCTGAGCCAATACCCCAGCACCAGCGCGAGCACGCAACCGAGGACGACGCCCACCGTCGTGATCAGCCAGTTCTCGGCCAGGAAGTACTGCAGGATGTCGGTGCGGCGGGCACCGACGGCGCGACGGGTGCCGATCTGCTTGGTGCGCGTGCTGACGTTGAACGCGGCCAGGCCGAAGATGCCGAGCGCCGAAATACCCAGCAGCAGCGCAATGACGACGGTCAGGTACAGGGCCATCGCCCGATCTTCCGCGTAGGTCGATGCGGCGACGTACTCGAGCGAGCGCACACGCAGGATGACACGGCCGTTGTCGACCTTGCCAAGCGCCTCCTCGGCCAGCTTCATCATCGCGTCGCGCTGCCCCGGCTTGGCACGGACCATGTACCGGGCATACGTCTCGTCCGTGATCACGGGGAACAGGGCGACGTTGCCGACCTTGTCCCAACTCGGCCAGGACCCGTGCATGTGGTCGATGATGCCGAGGATCGTCACCGGCTGGTTCGTGCCGGTATAGACCGTCTTGCCGAGCGCCGACCCGTCAGGGAACAGGTCCCTGGCCACGTCTCGCGTGATCAGTATCCCCGACGGCGAGGTCGAGCTGTTCTTTGGCGGCATCGTCACGATCGTCGCATCGAAGTTGCGACCTTCCACGAGCTTTGCGCCGAACGTCTCGAGCCCCTGCTCGTCCACCTGGAAGTAGTTCATGTCGCCGCGCCGGCCCTTCTCGTTCTGCTCGGTGTACACGGACGTGGCCGAGCCGCCGCCGGACAGCGGCACGGCATTGACCACCGTCGCCGCCTGGACGCCGGGCAGGCTGCGCAGGATCTGCAGATCCTCGCGCATCGTGACTTCGCCCTGGAACCTCTCGCTTGACGCCTGGAAGCCGACGAAGAAGATGTTTGCCACGTCGATGCCGGGATCGCGGTTAATCTGCTCGATACGCTGCACGATGATGAACAGCGAGTTGACGACGATGGCGAGGGCGAGCGCGATCTGCAGCGCCACGAGGATGGCGCCGGTCGGGCTGCGACGCAGCGAACTCAGGATGGGCTTGATATCCATTGGGTCGATGTCCTCTGGCGCTTACTGGGTCTTGAGATAGACGGCCGGCGCGGTGCGGCCGATGCGCCACGAGGGATACAGTCCCGCGATTGCACCGGCCAGCAGCGACAGCGCGAGGGTGACGAGCACGACGACGGGGTCGATCTCCGTCAGGCGCTCGTACGAGCCGCGGGTGAAATCGGAACCGTAGATCGCCCGGATACCGGCCAGGCCGCCGACGGCCAGCGCGATGCCCAGCACGCCACCGCCCAGGCCGATCAGGAGCACCTCCGTCATGTGCTGGCGGATGATGTCGCGGCGACTGGCGCCAAGGGCACGTCGCAGACCCGTGAGCGGCGCGGCGTTCAGGAACTTGGCGAGCAGCAGGCCCACGACGTTGACCAGGCAGACGCCCAGGAACAGCAGCGCGATGCCGATCAACACGCGGTTGTCCTTCTGCACGACGTCGTTGCGGTCGAGCCACTGCCCGACGTCGTAGAGGACGTTGTTGAGCTTGCGCGGCATGCGTCCCGCCGCCTTCTGGCTGCGCGCATAGTTGTCGATGAAGGCCTGGTACTTGTCACGATCCGCGACGGTCGGCAGTTCAGCCCAAAGCATCAGCCAGATGCACTCCGAATTCAGGAAGTCCTGGTAGGTATCGCCGCTCTCCGGCTTCCAGCAATTGGTATTGCCATACACGGGCATTTCGAGTGTCTTGCCCCAGCCATAGGGGATGTAGGCGTCTTCGGGGTCGTCGAACGCGCCGTTGTTGAGGTCGAAGAACTTGGGGCTGGGCGCCCACGGCTGCAGCACGCCGACGACACGGTATTCGACCTTGCCGAGCTTGAGCGTCCGGCCGACGCTGTTCTCGCCGCCGAACACCTTCACGTTCGTCTCGTGGTTCAGCACCACGACCGGTTGCGGGCCCTCGTCTGCCGCCTCGTCCCAGCCCTGGCCGTACTGGAACGGCACGTCGAACATGGGGAAAAACTCGTGCGTTGTCACGCGCAGCTGGGCATTGAACGGCTTGACGCCGTTGCGCTCCGGCAGCAACAGCGCGCCCGACTTGTACATGACCACGCTGCGCGATGCGGCCTTCGAGCCGTACAGGTACATGGCGTCGCGATAGGTGAGCAGCTGCGGCGGAAGGTCAGGCTTGTCGTCGTCGTACGGACGCTCAGCGCTCCAGGTGTCGAGCGTGACCGCGTACAGCTGGCTACTCTTGTCCGGGATCGGATTGGTCGCCATCGCGTGGTAGATCGTGAACGTCACGGTGCAGACGGCGATGCCCAGTGCAATCGCGAGCACCATCAGCGCCGAAAGTCCCGGATGGCGCTTCATGCTGTCGAGCGCGAGGCGCAGGTCGTAGGCAAACATCGTGGAGCCCCCTTTCCCGTTCAGCCGTAGGTCGCGTCGGCCGCCGGCGGATGCAGCATCGTCACCGACGCCGAATGCGCTTCGTACGGCTTGTAGTCCGTGATCTGGCCGTCGATGACCTGCACGTTGCGGTGCGCGCGGCGCGCGAGTTCGGGGTCGTGGGTGACCATCACGATCGTGGCGCCCATGCCGTTGATCTGCTCGAGCAGGTCCATGACCTGGCGTGCCATCAGCGAGTCGAGGTTGCCGGTCGGCTCGTCCGCGAGCAGCAATGCCGGGTCGCCCGCGAGCGCGCGCGCAATGGCGACACGCTGCTGCTGGCCGCCCGAGAGCTGTGACGGCAGGTGCTTCATGCGTGAGGAGAGGCCTACGAGATCGAGGGCGGAGTTGATCCGCTCGCGCCGTTCAGCGGCCGGCATGCGGCGGTAACGCAGCGGCACGTCCACGTTATCGAAGACGTTGAGGTCGGGGATCAGGTTGAAGCTCTGGAAGATGAACCCGATCTTGTGGTTGCGCACCCTTGAGCGCGCGTCATCGTCGAGCTTGCTCACGTCCTCGCCGTCGAGACGGTAGCTGCCGGAATCGAACGTCTCGAGCAGGCCCGCCACGTTGAGGAACGTGGTTTTGCCGGAGCCGGAAGGCCCGGTCACCGCGACGAATTCGCCCTTGTCGACCTTCAGGCTGAACTCGCGCAGCGCATGCGTCTCGAGCAGGTCCGTCCGGTAGGCCTTCGTCACCTGGGTCATTTCGAACATGGTTCGTCCTCTTGCGTTCGTTCGTCAGTCCGCGAGCAGCACGCGCGGCGCATTCTTGAAATCTTCGGTGTCGGAAATCACGATCTGGTCGCCAACGGCAAGGCCGGCGACGATCTCGATTTCCCGCACGCTCACGGCGCCGGTCTTGATCGGACGCTGCTCAGCGACGCCGTCTTTCACGACATAGGCCGTGGCACCGCCGCCAGCTTCGTAAAAGCCGCCGCGCTCCACCTTGAGTACGTTGTCGCGCTTGTCCATCAGGATGCGCACCGAGACGCGCTGGTTCTGGCGCAGGCCAGCCGGGATCTCGTGCAGTCGCACGCGCCCGGTGACTTCGCCCTGACGCACTTCCGGTGAGATCGCGCTCACTTCACCCGCGTAGGTCTTGCCGCCGTAGGACACGTCGGCCTGCATGCCGACGCCAATGGTCCCGGCGTAGGTCTCGGCGACGCGGAACTCGATTTCGAGCGCGGAGAGATCGACGACCGTGAGGAGCGCGGCATCCTGCTGCACGGCAGCCTTCTGCGTCACCGCGAGGTTGCCAACCATGCCGTCGACCGGAGATTTCACCGCGAGCTCGCCGACGCGACGCTCGAGGTCCTCTACCAGCAACTGCTGCCGGTCCCGCTGCAGACGTCGCGTCTGCAGTTCGAATTCGAGACCTTCCTTTTCGAGGCCCGCGGTCTCGACTGCGTGGTGGTGCGTGAGCTTCGCCTCGTCGAGTTCGTCCTGGGCCCGCTGGAAATCGCGCTGGCTGATGACGCGCTGGTCCCACGCCGTCTGGGCGCGCGCGAACTCCCGTTCCGCCGCACGGATCGCGACGCCGGCCATGTCCGCGTTCTGCTGGCTCTGCAGGATCTTGCGGCGAACCTCGATCTCCTGGCGGCGCAGGTCGACGACGAGGCTTTCGAGCGTGGCACGCTCGCGCTCGAACTCGTTCTTTAATCCGGGGCTCTCGACGGTCGCGAGCAGATCGCCTTTCTTGACCGTGTCGCCCGCATTGCGGTCCAGGGTCACGGTGCCGGCCGCAGGCGCATACAACGTGGGACTGACGGCGGCCACGACGGTGGCCTGCGCCGCGACGTCGCTCAGGAATTCACCGCGTGTCACGGTCGCAATGCGCACGCGCTCGAGTGCGACCGTGGCATCGCTCGAGGCCCAGCCCCTCAGGAATCCTGCCAGGACGGCCGCACCGAGCACGAGCAGCGCGACAGCCGCGGCGATGCGGACGCGTCGATCGTGCCGCCATCCGCTGGCCTGCTCGACGACGCGATCCTGACCGTCGGTGCTGCGCATGCCCGGCGCGGCAATCTTGTCTGGAGTTCGTTTAAGGGTGGCGATGGACATGTCACTGGCTTGGATGCGGGAGAGCAGGGTTAGGTTTGCAGGGATCGTGCCAAGCGCCCGCATCCGGCAACAGGCTGTTTTCAAACACTTTTGTCGGGGCGCGCACAGGCTGGGCACTGTGTCCGGG
>JBAVIQ010000330.1:0-6436 GCA_049687035.1 Steroidobacteraceae bacterium | reverse complement strand
TGGCGCCGATCGCCACGGGCGCGATCGCGGGCGTGTAGGGGTTGAAACGATAGAGCGTGCCGCTGTTGCCGCCGGAGACGAAATACAGTTGGCCATTCGAGCACTGGGCCATGGCCGCGGAACGGGTCGCCAGCGGGAACGGCGCACCTGAGTACACGACCGTGCTGACGCTGTTTGTCGTGTCGATGCGCAGGATCGCGCTGGCGTTGTTGTTGATCGCATAGACGATCGAAGCCGCGCGCGCCCCCGTGCCGGCGCAGAGCAGCACCAGCAGCAGGCAGAACCGACACAGCCCCCGCCCGCTCATGGTGTTGACCTCGCGCTCGCCGCGTCCGCCGGCAGAAGAGTCGACTGGTCGAACTTAAAGCGCAGCGTCAGGAAAGGGCCCTGCGCGGTGTAGTAGGCGGAGTCGAAATCCCGGTCGCTAAAGCCGCTGAAGTTGTAGCCGACGCTGAACCAGGCATTGTCGAATGGGGAGTAGCCGATTACCGGGCCCATCGAGTGTTCGTAGTTCTCTGTGTTCCAGGAGTGCAAGACGCTGCCGCGCAGGCCGACATCGATTCTGCGCGTGATGTCGTAGCGCCATTCGAGGCCCGCTATGTCAGTGTAGCCGCTGTAGTCCGTGCCGCCAAAGCTGTCGAACACGTACTTTGAACCGTAGTACAGCGACCACTGGTTGCGCTGGTTCAGTTCGAACAGGTTGCCTTGCGTGTCCTCCGCGCTCCATGCGCGCGCCACGCGGTTGAGGACCAGGTTGTTGACCAGCCGCCGCGACTTCGCATCGCCTGCGACGGTCAGGCTGGTGGTCCCGAACACTCCGCTGCCGGCAAGTCCCGTACCGTTCGTCAGTTCGTCGTGACGGTACTCCAGGCGGTCGAGGACGGACCATTGGCGACCGAGCGGACGGAATGCCCAGGACAGGCTCGCATTGGCGAGCAGGCCTCGCGATCCCGAGGCCTGGTCGACCTGGAACGCCTGCGCCGAGGCGGCAAAAGCCACACCAGCTTGTGCCTGCCGCAGGAATCCAGTGCTGAAGCCAATGCGGTCGGAGGTTTCGCCGTCGCGCGTTTCAGCGCGGCCCGTCCACGACCATAGCTCGGATCGGTATGTCGCGCCGCCCGTGAGCGCAAAGAAGTCCTCGGTCAGCGCGCCGTTGCCCAGCACGCCGCCGGAAGCGATGGGATGCTTGTCATTGATGACCAGCGGCGGCTCGCCTGACTGATCGAACGTGCGGCTGGTATCCGTGGATACGTCAAAGCTCCAGCGCTTGCCGACCAGGAAGGACTGGGTCAGGCCGAGCACCGCGAAAGTGCGCGGGCCGTATTCGGAGATATCACTCTGGTTCAGCGTGCTGGTCAGGCGCGCGCCCTGCCACGGCACCACTTCCAGGCCGACCCGGCTGGTCGCACTGTCGAACACCTCGCCGTCCGTGACTTCGTAGGTACCCACCAGGCGGACGTCATCGCTGAGGGCGTACGCCGCGCCGAGCTGATAGCGGGTCGGGAAGTCCACGCTGTCGTTCTTGCCACCCAGGCTGAAATCGCTTTGCGCCGTCAGTTCGAGCTTCTGGTCGAAGAAGCTGCGGTTCACGCCCACAGTCGCCTGGCGTGACTCGGCCGTTTCGCCGGTGCTCGCTTCGTCCTGCGCGACCAGCGCGCCTGCCCGCGCGCCCCAGAGGTCGGCGTGATACTCGATCTCTGCATTGGCGGCATCGCGGGTGACACCGGCTACCAGGTTGTCCTGGCGGTAGACCTGGCCCCGCACGGCAAGGTGCTCGCTCAGGCGCGCTTGCGCATCGACGCCGGCCTTGAAAGTACCGCTTTCGACACCGTTCTGCTGGTTGACGCCGAAGCCCGGCGCCAGCCGGCGCACATAGGCGAGCAGATCGAACGAGCTGCTGTGGTGCTCGATCTCCGCGAGGTAGGCACTGCCATCCAGGTTCAGCGCCGCATCCTGGCTTGCGCTCGTTGCGCCCTCGATGCGCAGTTCCGTGTCGGGCGTGAGCTGCGCCTTGGCGTCGACACCGCCCAGGTTCGACTTGCCGGAGATCGATTCATCGCGTACGAAGGACGCGCCGGCGCTCAACTTGCCGTCCAGGAATACCGCGCCAATACGTCCGCCCGCGTTCAGCTGCTTGTCGGCCGTGCCGACCGTTTCGTACTCGGCGACGATGAAGATCGGGTTGAAATCGAAATCACGGCTATTGATGGGTTGGCGGAAGATCAGCGTGCCGGCGCTGTAGTCGATGTCGTAATCGATGTGGCGCAACAGCTCGCGGCTGGCAACGATGATCTCGGAGCGGAACCGGTCGCGAGTCTCGATGCGGATCTTCTCGCCGTTGATGACGATGCCGCCGCGCGTCAGCCGATACAGGCCCGACGTGCCATTGCCCATGATTTCGTCGCGTGCAAAGTTCTGTGCGGTGTCCGCGGCGAAACCGGTGACGTTGACGACGTCACCATGGTACTCACTCTTGACGCCCGTCAGGGTTCGGCTGTAGCGCGACAGCTCGGTCTGCGTGAGGCCGGTCTCGTAGTCGCCGATCAGCGCGTAGAACTGGTCGCGCTCGAGCTTCAGATACAGCTTCTCCGCGCTCGCGGCGTCGTAGAGCTGCCCGGTACCGTCGCCGTACAGGGTGTAGAACTGGTTCGGGTCGATGGTGGAGAGCAGGCTCGCGCGGCCCTGCTGCCCGTCAGGCTTGTCGGAGTCGTAGGCGAGGGTCAGCAGCCACTTGCCCAGCACGCGGCCTTTGGCATAGAGACTGACCTGGCCATCGTGGTAGACGCCGTCCTCCTCGCCCGGCCCGGCGAGCGACTGCATGTTGCCTTTCAGAGTGTCGTAACCGACGGTGCCGGCCGCGAAACCGACCATCACCCAGTCGCGCGGCTTCGCCTCGAGCCAGACGCGCAGTTCCTGGTCGCGCGCCGTGCGCTCATCCTGACGGAAGCTGAAATTCAGCACGACGCCGCCGCTCTCGGTGGTGGGCGCCAGTTCGATATAGGCGATGCCGTCGTCGCCTTCGATCCGGTAGGTCGGCGCGAAGCGATCGCTGCCGGCAAGCTGCCGCTGCTGCTCCGCCTCGACCGTCTGCGCCGGGATGTAGGGCGGATTCACCCGGAAGGCACCGGTCACACCGGCGCGCACCGGGCGACCGGCGCGGTCGAGGAGGCGCACCGCGATCACGGGCTCGTGCCGGCCGTCGGCAACCAGGATCGACTCTTCGGGCACGAGCACGGCCTGTGCCACCGTGTTGGCGTAGTGCACGGTGCGCGTCAGCGTGGTCACCGTCGCCCCGCGCTCGTCGAGCACATCGGCATCGAAGCGGTTGTCGCCGTCGCCGAGCGGCAGGCCGCGCCAGACGCTGACGGATACAGTCTTGGCGGCGTTGGTTTCGACACCGTCGAAATTCAACGGGTGCACCGGCTGACCCTTGTACTTCAGGACGACCGTCTGATTGGGTGCGTGCTTGATCGCGATGCGCTGCGTCGGCGCGCGCGGATTGTGGTGCGGTGCGGGGAACAGCCACGCGGCACCGGGCGCCTGGTTGCCGAGCCAATCGATGTTGGCGCCGGCGGCTTCGGCGTCGTCAGGGATCGCGCGGCGCTTCATCTGGGCCTGCTGGTAAGCCGCATCGGCATCATGCGCTGCGCCGGGGCCGGTCACAGCAATCGACTTGCGGCTACTGTCGTCCTCGGTGCGCATCGTCGCATCGCTGCACGCAAGTCGGTTCTCGACCATCGGCGTGCGCACACCGGGCTGGCCCTGGGTGGCGAAGTTCGCCACCGCCTTGCTGACGAGGCCGTCCGCCGGACAGGCCATGCGTTCAATGATTGGCGCCTCTTCGTTTACCACGGTGACCTCGACCCGGCGGTTGCGGGCCATTCCGGCCGGCGTGTCGTTGCTCGCCAGCGGTTCACGCGGACCCTTGCCGGCGGTGCGGACCTGGTCCGGAGGCAAACCCAGACCGTCCGCCAGCGCTGTTGCCACGCTTTGCGCGCGCGCCTGCGACAGCGCGTCGTTGTCACGGAAGACCTTCCGGTAGGCCGGAGCGATGCGCTGGCTGTCGGTGTGACCCACCACGTCGATGCTCTTGACGCTGGTGTCGCGCAGTTGCGCAATGAGCCTGTCTGCCTCGGCCACGGCTTCAGGTTTCAGACGGGCTTCGCCCGAATCGAACTGCGCATGCAGCGTGTGTTCCTTGATGCCGCCGCCCTTGGCCACGCCCGCCGCGCGCCCTTTGAACTCGATCACGCGCCGCCAATTGACGCCGGGATCGCCGAGACGGAACGTGACGAATCCGTCTGCGATCTGCGGATCGGCGCCGTCGACGCCGTCGATGCGTGTGCTGCCGGCGCTGTAGCTCACGCCGTCCGGCAACTGCACGGTCGCCAGCAAGTCCTTGGTCCATACCTGGCCGCCGTCCACCTCCACGCGATAATCCAGTAAGCCGTCGGCTCGTTCATTGACCAGCGTGGCCTGCAGCCGTATGCCGACCTCGGCAACCCGGCGCCGCACGTAGAAGTCTGCTCGCCACAGACTGCCGCCCTGCGCTTCCACGAACTGGGAGAACGAACGTCCGGCGAAGCGGCTGTTCTGGATGCAGGGGACCGCCTCGAGATCCGGCGGCAGGCTGTCGAGATCGAGCTGCACGACGTGGGTGCCGGGCCGCACGCCTTCGAAATGGAACTGGCCATCCTCATCGGTCGGCACATAGGTGCCGTCGTCGAGCAGCATGCGCACGTCGGGCACGCCTGCCAGGTCCTGCCAAGGAGTGCCGCACTCGCCTTCGACGACGCGGCCGATGATGGTGAACTGCGAGGTGAAGAACGGATCGCGGATGCGCACCGCAATCTCAGCGACGTTCGATGCGAGCCCGCCGCCGGCAGTCGCTGAGGCGCGGTTGACGGCCTCCCCGGCGCGCGCGCCGGCACCGACCTGAACCACATAGCTGACTTCAGCCTGCCCGGCGGCGGCGAGTGTGCCGACGATCATCGTCAACGTGCGCCCGTCGGGACTGACGGCCGGATCCGCAGCCGGCCGGTCGGCGATGCGCAGGGACCCGGCCTGGTAACGCATGCCGAGCGGCAGCGTGTCGCTGATCCGGACGTCGGCGACGGCGCCCACGGTGTTGAGGTTCTGCAAGGTCAGCCGATACTGCAGAAAATCTCCAGCCGCGACCTCGGTCGTCGACGCGCTCTTCTGCAACAGCAGACCGCTTTGTACAGGGTCGACCGGAAGATCGATGCGAAACCCCGGCCCCGCCGGACGCGTGAAGCTGTCGCCGAAGGAGCCCTGAGCCACCACGTATGGATTGCCTGCTGGATCGCGTACCGCTTGCAGCACCGGCAGCGGCACGGTCGAGGGCGCGCCGTAGCCGCCAGGCGGCGTCACCTGCAGAACGTAATCACCCGCTGCAACCGAGGGAAACTGGTAGCCACCGGGCGGCTGCGCGTATGCGCGCCCGCTGGAATCCGTCACGGTCGCGCCGCTGACGACGGTCGCCGGATAGGTGCTCGTGCCATCGACGCCGAACACTGTCGCGGGCAGGCCGGTCGCGGCATCGACCAGTGTCACCGTGGCGCCGTCGACCGGCAGGCCGGTGGATGAGTCGAAGACGATGCCGAACGGATCCACCACGGCGCTGGCCTGGGCCTTGTCGGCCGGAAACGAATCATCGGTGTAGTTCGCCTGCAGCGTGGCGCCCTGGATCACCGAAAGCCGGCAGTCGAAGCGCGTCGGCGCAGGCGGCATCGCGGCGCTCTGCAAGGCCGTCACGAAGATGCCGGTCGTCATCCCGGTTTCCTGCAGCCGCAGGACTTCCTCGTCGCCCGTGCTGGTGGTGACGCGCAGGTCAATGAATTCGCGCGCAGCCGGGTCGAGGTTGCGGTTCGCGTCGACGAGCTTGATGAACACCGCCTCCCCGAGCTGGTACGAGGCGGCGTCGAAGATGGGCGGCGACATCGTGTCGATGACGGCCCCGGCGGAATCCGTCACCGGTGTGATCGGCGCAAACACCCCTGCGCTGTCCTGGCAGGAGCCGCCGTCAGCGGGCGTGGGAGCGCTGCCCGGCGAACCCGGGGCGTAGCGCAGGAACCCGATGACCGCCGGCGAGGGAGCAGGAACGGTCTCGAGCGCGACGGTGTTGCTGGTGGTGGTGCCGGGCGTCGGGCCGATCTGAAAATCGACGGTTGCCGTGTTGCTGATCGTCGTCGCCGATGCCTGGCCAACGATTAGCGCAAGCAACAGCGTGGTTGCCGCGCGTAGCGATCGTATTTCTGGTCTGTTGAGTGGCATCGCATGGACCATCGACAAACGTCCGCCGAGGCCTGGTGACCGCGGCGGACGTTGTACGCCCGGCGATTCCAGCCTCAGTTGACGGTGACGCGGAACAGTGCCTTGTAACGTGCCGCAGCCGCGATGTTGCCCCCTCGTACCG
>JBAVIQ010000329.1:0-8427 GCA_049687035.1 Steroidobacteraceae bacterium | reverse complement strand
ACGTTCTCGCTCTCGGCGTCCTCGAGTTCCCACTCCGACGCCTTGAAGAACTGACGCGGCTTGCGCGCCATGACCTTGACGTTTTTCGCGCCGAGACGCAGCGACGAGCGGCAGCAGTCCATGGCGGTGTTGCCGACGCCGATGATCAACACCTTCTCGCCGATCTGGTCGAGGTGCTTGAACGCCACCGACTCGAGCCAGTTGATGCCGATGTGGATGTTGGCGTCGCCCTCGGTGCGGCCCGGGAGCTTGAGCTCCTTGCCCTTCGGCGCGCCGCTGCCGACGAATACGGCGTCGAACCCGCCGGTCTCGAGCAGCTTGCGCATGCTGTCGATGCGCGAGTTGTAGCGGATCTGCGCGCCCATCTGCTCGATGTAGCCGATTTCCTCGGCCAGCACGGTTTCCGGCAGGCGGAACGCGGGGATGTTCGTGCGCATCAGGCCGCCCGGCTGGTCCCACTGCTCGAAGATCACGACTTCGTAGCCGAGCGGGAGGAGGTCGTTGGCGACCGTGAGCGACGCCGGACCCGCGCCGATGCAGGCCACCTTCTTGCCGTTCTTCTGCGCGGGGATCACCGGCAACCGGGACGAGATGTCGTCCTTGTGGTCGGCGGCGACACGCTTGAGGCGGCAGATAGCGACCGGCTTGTCCTCGACCCGCCCACGCCGGCAGGCCGGCTCGCAGGGGCGGTCGCACACGCGGCCCAGGATGCCTGGGAACACGTTCGATTCGCGGTTGACGATGTAGGCGTCGGAAAACTGCCCGAGCGCGATGAGGCGGATGTACTCGGGGACGTCGGTGTGGGCCGGGCAGGCCCACTGGCAATCCACCACCCGGTGAAAGTAGTCCGGATGGGAGGTATCGGTCGGCGGGACGGTCACGGAGAACCCTGGTTTCCTGAGACGGAACGCGACTTTAGCGGTTCTGCGGGGTGGTGCAACACGCATTTCCGGGGGGGGGGCGGCATGCCGCAGTGCAGCACCACTTCGGGCCGATTCATGTCACGAGCCTGTTGCGCAAGCCGGCAGTCGGGGTTTAGTTTCGAAACGTGACCTGGGTTGCGTTTTGCATAAGCGCAATCGCAACGGATCGATTTCGAAATTCTGTTCCTCAGGTTCTCAAGCGTTTGGTCGCTGCGGACCACCGCCGTGCCGACGCAGCGGGCGGCAAAGCGTGAGCTGCGTCACGGCACGAGGGCGAAGCGAAACTCCGTGCTGCCGTAGTGAACGTAGTCGGCCCAGTCGATCGAGGGGATCGACTCGAGGCGCCGGCGTGCGCTGAGCACGGCGTCGCCGAGCCGATCGCCGGTCAGCAGCGACTCATAAAGAGACTGCGAGAACGCGAACGCGGCGTCGTCGCCGACAGGCCAGTGCGTGCCGAGGAAATTGGCCACGCCTCCCGCGAGGAAGGCTTCGGCGATCCCCGTCATGGTCCGGCGCATGCCGAACAGGCGCGCCGGCGAAGGACTGCCCCTGGCGCGCTTGCGCACGCGCGCTGCCTCGCATGCGTTGCAGAACACGAGCGCCGGCAGGTTGCCGACGCCCGCGAGATCGGCGCCGCGCAGTACTTCCTTGCCGTCGCAGACCAGGCCGCCCTTGTCGGGCTCGCGCGCGTCGAAGAAAGCGTGGCCGGCGAAATGCAGCACGTCGAACGCGCCCGTGCCGAGTGCCGCAAGGATGCGTGTCCGGGTGGCATCGCGCCCGGTGAGCACATCGAGCGTCACGGACTTGCGACCGAGCAACTGCCGCAGCGCCTCACCTTCGGCCGCGGCACCCGGCAGGTCGCGCGTCGGATCGACGATCAGCAGCACGCGCAGCGGGTCGGACGCAGCGTGATCTTCGCGCCACCGTGCGACGGAAAGGGTGTCGCTCGCATAGCGGCGACTGAGGCCGCCGCCCAGCGCGGGATATGTCGTGCCGATGCGCAGCACTTCCCAGGGCACGCGTGACGCCTCACGGTCGTGCACGATCACCAGCGGCCGCGCGTGCATCGCCTCGAGACCCTCACGCACGGTCGTCGACAGCAAAGTTCCTGCGAGCGCCGTGCCGATGCGCGCCAGGTCACGCGCCGTCGCAGCACCGCTCTCGAGCGGCTCGATGTGTTGCAGCAGGTCTGCGCGGTTCAACCTGACCGACCCGCTGAGCACAGCCGCCTTCGCGCCTGCCGTGAGCAGTGACGAACGACATTCGTATGCGCTGCGTCCCACGGGCGTCATCGAAACGAGCAGATATGCGGGATCCCTTGGCGCCGCGTCACGCGACGAGCGCGTCATGCGAGCAGGCCTCTGCCGGGGTGCACTTTCGGGTGCGTCGACCTCGTCGACCAACAGGGCAAGGTCCGCGTCCTGCATCTTCGCCGCGACGTCCCGGGCCGCGCGTACCAGCGCGGCGTACTTGCGTGCGTCGATTTCGCAGATCGAGATGCGGCGCACGACTTCGTCCGGGTCTGCGTGCCGTACGCCGGCGATGAATCCACGCAGCTGCTGCTCGAGCGCCATCGCCACAGGCACGCCGGATCCCGCGCCGAACAAGACGGTCGCGAAGTCCTCGACCTGCGTGCGGGCGAACGTGCGCACGACATTTTCCGCGACGAATGCCGTTGCATCGGCGCCGAAGTCAGCAAAATCGCCGAGGCCGGCGCACAGCACGAACTCCGCGAGCAGCCGGCTGCGCGCGACCGGCAGCACGAAGACCTGGCCGAGTTGCGCCGCGAACATGCGCCGCAGCGTGAACTCGCGGATGGCGCCGCCGAGTTCGGCGTCGATGGCTGCGGCGGGGCCGGAGGGATCGACGTTGTGAAACACGCCCAGCACCAGCGCGCGTGAGCTGGCGTCGGTGATGCTGCCCCGGACGAGCCGGACTTCGAGCGTGCGTCGGGGTCGCGCCGGGGTGGACCGCGCAGCGAACGCTCGCTCGAGCACGGCGGGCTCCACCGTGCCGTGGAACTCGGGGGAGACGACCGGCTCGAGCAGCCGGCGTCGCGCGTCGGGCGAAAGGTGTTGCCAACTCACCTTGTGCGGGGCCACGCGACGCAAGACCGTTTCGCTCACCTTGCGCATCACGGGCATGCGACTGCGCGAAGCCGACGCTGCAAGCCGTTGGGTTGCGCCGGTGCGCAGCAGGTCCACCACCGCCGCAATGACGCGCCCGTTGTTCGGCAGGCCACCGTGCTTCTCGCCAACGTACCAGGCGCGCTCGCCCGGGCGAACGGCAAGTGCGAGCGGCACGGTGCCGTCGCCCTGCGGCGTCACGCCGAAATCGAACTCACCACCGGTCGACAGCAGCGAGGTGACGGTTTCCTGTCGCACCCCCGCGATGACGAGGCAGCGATCGTCGCTGCCCGGCCAGCGTTCGCGCTCTTGCCGTGCGGCCAGTAACCGCTCTGGGTCGGGTCGCAATGGGTCATTGGGCCAGGAATTCGCGTCGAACAGGTCATCGCCGCCGACGAGTGCGGGATCGGGCAGCAGCTCGTGCAGGGCCGGCAGTGTGCGAAACACGATCCGCGCCAGGTCCTCTGCCGTGTGCCGCCGGTCGATGGCCGCGAGCTTGCGCACCGTCGGATAGACGCCGCGCAGCGCCAGCACCGGCGCAAAGGAGCCGTGATTCGGAGCGCCAAGCTGCACGACGCGCGTGATGCGTTCCGTGCGCTGGCGGCCAAGCGCGAGTCGGGCGACCAGACCGCCCATGCTGTGACCGACCAGCATGACCGGCGAGCCGTCGGCTGCGGCCGCGATGCGCCGGTTGAGCGCGTCGGCGAGCTCGCTCACGCTGGCTCGCCAGTCGTACGGATGCATCTGCGCATCGAATCCGGCAATCCGCAACGACAACTTCAGCTTCAGCGTATTGAGCAGCATTGCGCCGAGCGCAACCAGCCGCGAGCCGGCCGGCAAGGCCAGGCGAGTGAGGTGACCCGCTGCGATCTCGATCAGGTCGACCCACAGCACGTCATCGAGCAGCAGTCCGCGCGAGCCGATGCGCGATCCCATCAAGCCGGGCAACACGTAGACGCGAGTGCCCGCCGGACCGCGCCGGGCGGCAGCGCGTCGCGCCAGGGCGCTCAGCTCACGGTAACCCTTGTCGCCAAAGAGCGCCTTGAGCTCCGCACGGCGCTCGCCCGTCGCGAGCAGGCGCTCGACCTCCTCGTCGTGGAGTCGATGCACGGGCAGCGCAAGGGTTGGACCACTCAAAGACAAAGTCCTGGTCGCTTGCGCGCGAGTCAGTGCACAGCCGGTGGAGCGGCACCCGGCGCGCGCACTGCGACACTGACGTCGATCTTGCCCGCCTGCTCGAACTGCAGCGTCAGCGGAAAGTGCTCACCTGCGACGAGTGGCCGCGGCAGGTCCATCAGCATGATATGGGTGCCTTGCGGCGCGAGTGCGACGGACGCGTGGGCAGGCACGTCGACACCTTCGGTCGGACGCATGCGCGCCATGCCTTCCGCTTCCGACACCACGTGGATCTGCGCCATCCCAGCGCGTGGCGTTGCGGCGCCGACGAGCCGATCGGTCTGTGGCCCGCCGGTCAGGGTGAGATAAACGGCAGCGACGGTCATGCCGGGCGGAGTCGCACGCGCCCATGCGCCGCTCACGGTGACGGTGTGCGGTGCAGGCTCAGCCGCGTACGTCGGCGTGGCAAGGTTCGCCAGCGCCAGGGCAAGCAGTATGACGGCCGTGTGACGCTTCATTTCTTCGTGCCGTCCTTCATTGTGCTGCGAATCGTCGCGACGATGCCGTCGATGGCGGGAGCGCGGGTAGTCGACTTGCGCCAGACCGCACCGATCGTGCGACCCGGCGCGGGCTTTACAAACGGCTTCACGCGCAGACCGCGCGCAGTGCCCACGGGCGTTTCTGCAGCCAGTTCCGGCAACAGCGTGATGCCGTGGCCGGCCGCGACCATCTGGCGCAACGTCTCGAGACTCGTCGCGCGGTAATCCTGCTCCTCGTTCACCCGGACCCTGCTGCAGACTTCGAGGGCCTGGTCGCGCAGGCAGTGCCCGTCCTCGAGCAGCAGCAGCGTTTCGCCCCGCAGGTCTTCCACCTTCACGCGATCGCGGTCGGCAAGCGCATGCGAGGCGGGCACCGCGAGCACGAAGGGTTCGTCGTACAGCGGCGCGGCTTCGAGGCCGTCCATCATCACCGGCAGCGCGAGAATGCCGACGTCGATCTCGCCGGCGCGCAACCGTTCGAGCAATTGTTCGGTCTGGTATTCATACAGCATGAGCTTGAGCCGCGGCAGCTCGCGTCGCAGCCGGCCGACTATATGCGGCAGCAGGTACGGACCGACGGTGGGGATCAATGCCAGCTTGAGCGGTCCGGCCAGCGGATCCCGGTCGGTCTTTGCCAGTTCGACGATCGCGTCGGCTTCCTGCAGCAACAGTCGCGCCCGCTGCACGATCTTGACGCCGGTCGCGGTCAGCGCGACGCGCTTGGGCTGCCGCTCGACCAGCGGCACGCCCAGGTACTCCTCGAGCTTGCGGATCTGTGCCGAGAGGGTCGGCTGGCTGACGAAGCAGCGCTCTGCCGCCTTGCCGAAGTGACGCTCGTCGGCCAGGGCCACGAGATACCGGAGGTCGCGCAGGTTCATGCGGAAATAATAGCTGCAGCCTATCGGCCGGTGCAAAGCAATCAGGCCGATGAATCGCCTATACTTACGCCATGGGTCCCCGATCCCCGAGGCTCTCGGCTGGCGTCGTGGTCGTACGCCGTGAAGGCGACGACTGGGTGTACCTTTTGCTGCGCGCCTTCAATCACTGGGATTTCCCGAAAGGGATGGTCGAGGAAGGCGAAGAGCCGCTGGCTGCCGCCATCCGCGAAGTGCGCGAAGAGTCCACGATCGAGGATCTCGACTTCGCGTGGGGCTCGAATTCCACGCAGACCGGGCCCTACAGCGGCGGCAAGGTGGCCCGGTACTACCTCGCGGCGACCGAGACGTCGGACGTGAGCTTGCCGATCAATCCCATGATCGGCCGTGCCGAGCACAGCGAATATCGCTGGGTCGACTTCGACGCAGCCCTCGAACTGGTTTCGCCACGCGTGAAGCCCGTCGTGCGCTGGGCTGCACTGGCGCTCGCCCGCGGTTAGTCCGCCGTCAGACGACGCGGCCGCGATGGCCGCCCCGCACGAAATCTTCGACGTTCGCCGCCATTTCATCCAGGCAGCGCTGGCGTGCCTCGCGCGCTGCCCACGCAATGTGTGGCGTCACGATGAGGTGCGGAATGTCCGCCGCCAGCAGGGGATTGCCGTCCACGGGCGGTTCCTGCGGCAGCACGTCGATGGCGGCACCGCCGAGCTTGCCGGCGCGCAGTGCGTCGGCCAGTGCCTGTGAGTCGACCAGCGCTCCCCGCGCCGTGTTGATGAGCAACGCATCGGGCTTCATGCATGCAAGCTCGCGCGCACCGATCAAACCCTGCGTTTGTGGCGTCAGCGGACAGTGCAGGCTGAGCACGTCCACCTGCGGCAGCAGGTCGTCGAGATCGTGCCGGCCGGCGTGCGGCTCGCCGCCCGGGCGGTTGGCGACCCATACTTCCATGCCGAGCGCGAGATTGGCTGCCCGTGCCACACCCTTGCCGAGCGCGCCGTACCCCACGATGCCGAGCTTGCGCCCGGCGAGTTCACGAATCGGGAAGTCGAGCAGGCAGAACTGGTCGCCACGCGACCACGCCCCCAGCCGCACCAGCGCGTCGTATTCGCGCAGGCGCTGCGTGAGCAGCAGCATCGTGCCGAGCACGTGCTGCACGACCGAGGCCGTGCAGTAGTCGCGCAGGTTGCAGACGCCGATGCCGCGCTCGCGCGCAGCCTCGAGGTCGACGTTGTTCGTGCCCGTGGCCGCGAGCACGATCAGCTTGAGGTTCGGCGCGGCCATGATCGTCTCGCGCGTGATGCGCAGCTTGTTCAGCGCGACGAAGGTTGCGCCGGCGATGGCCTCGGACACGGCGGCCTGCGGCGTGTTGTCGCGCAACTCCAGCCCCGGCATGGCGCGCCGCAGCGCGGACGGATCGAGGTCGCCGTTGAAGCTGACGGTGGCGTAATCGAGAAACACGGCTCGCATGGGAGGCTCGCTGACAATCGACTGTCGCAAACCGTAGCATTCCCGCATGCGCAGGTCGCCAGAAAAAGCAGCGTCAGTCCGTGGGCCGGTCCGGAGCGGGGGTTCGACTGCGTCCCTGTGGGACGGTTTTGCCGTCGCGCTCGAGGCTCGCGACGGCATGGCGGGCGCGCAGGCCATCCACGAGCTCTGGATGCGCGGCGAGATCGGCAGCAACGTCGAGCGTGCGCTGCAGCAGCTCTGGGACGCCGCGGCCGCGACCATTCCGGAGTGGCTCCCGATGCGTCACGTGCACTGGTTGCCGCTTGCATACGAAGTCACTGCACGCTTCGTTCCGCCGCAACGCGGCCGATCCAATATTTATCTCGTCCTGCTCGATTACAGCGACAGCCGCGACGATCCGTTCGGGCTGTACGTGGGCATGAGCCACTATTCGCCGGTACAGCGCTTCGAACAGCACAAGGCCGGGGTTCGCGCGGCTGGCAGCGTACTGCGGCGCGGACTCGAGGTCCTCACGGGACCCACGCTGCACCTGCAGGGAATCTCCCGCACCGAAGCGGTGCGCGTCGAGGAAGAGCTTGCGGAAGCACTACGCGCGCACGGCGTGTTCGTGCAGGGCGGCCACTGACGATCGCGCTTTGCCGTCGTGCGAGTCCGGTTTTCCGCGATGGCGAGCCAGGCCCGGCACAGTGCAGTGTGCCCGGGTAGGATGAGCAGTCCGCCAGGAAGAGCGCACATCGCAGCCATGCCAGACACACAGGACGAACTCGAGCCGCGCGTACGCAGCATCATCTCGCGCTGGGGGCACGATCCCGGCGCGCTCGTGCAGGTTCTACGCGAGGTCCAGGAGGAGTTCGGCTACCTGCCGGGTCCCGCGCTCACCCTGATCGCACGCCTGCTGCGCATTCCGTACTCGCGCGCCAAGGGCGTGGCGAGCTTCTATTCGTTCCTGTCCGACGAGCCGCTCGGTGCCTATCGCGTCCTGTTTTCGGACAACATCACCGACCGCATGGCCGGCAGCGAGCAGCTGATGGAGGCGATGTGCTACCGCCTATGGGCGGAGCCAGGGAAAGTCTCGCAGGACGGCCTCGTCAGCATCGCGCGCACGTCGTGCACCGGCATGTGCGACCAGGGGCCCGCGCTGCTGGTCAATGGTCGCGCCATCCCGTCGCTGACCAGTGAACGTGTCGAGCGCCTCTGTGAATTGATCCTTGCCCGTACGCCGGTCGACGAGTGGCCAGCCGAATTCTTCGCCGTGCACGACAACGTGCGCCGCGCCGATATCCTGCTGGGCCACAAGCTGCAACCCGGCGATGCGCTGCGCGCGGCGTTGCAGCGGGGCGCTGAAGGCTGGTCCGAGCATCCGGCCAACGAACGTTCATGG
>JBAVIQ010000328.1:0-1849 GCA_049687035.1 Steroidobacteraceae bacterium | reverse complement strand
GGCGAAGCTCGTGCCGGCGGCTGGTCCCCGCATCGAGCCCATTTCGAGCGGTCCCGGCGAAGACCTCAAGTACCGTGCGGTTTTCGAGATCCTCCCCGAGATCGTCCTCAAGGAAGTGGACGGCCTGGCTGTTAACCGTCCCGTGGCTGAGGTGAGCGAGTCGGACATCGAAGCGATGGTCCAGAACCTGCGCGAACAACGCCCCGGTTTTGATGCGGTCGACCGCGCAAGCCGCGAAGGCGACCGCGTGACCATGGATTTCGAAGGCATGATCGACGGCAAGGGGTTCGAGGGCAGCAAGGGCGACGACGTCGCCGTGATCCTCGGCGCGGGTCGCATGCTCAAGGATTTCGAGACCGGCATCCTCGGCGTGAATGCTGACGAGAAGAAGCACGTGGCCGTGCGCTACCCGGACGAGTACCACAACAAGGACCTCGCGGGCCGGACTGCTGATTTCTCGGTGCACGTGAAGAAAGTCGAGGAAAAGCGGCTGCCTGCGCTCGACGACGCGTTCTGCCTCGAGTACGGCGTCACCGAAGGCGGCCTCGAGCAGCTGCTGTCCGAGGTTGCGGACAACATGCGTCGCGAGCTGGCGGAGAATGTGCGCTCGCGCCTGAAACAGCAGGTGTTCGACCGTTTTCTCGAAGCCAATCCCGTCGACGTGCCGAACGCGCTGGTCGAGCAGCAGGTGCGCGACATGCAGATCGACACGGCCCGCCGTATGGGCGCGAAGGACGCTGCGCAGGTCCCGCCGGCCGAACCGTTCGTCGAGCCGGCGCGCCGCCGCGTGGCGCTCGGCATGCTCGTCAACGAGCTGGTGAAGACCCGCGACATCAAGATCGACCGCTCGCGCGTCGAAGCACGCCTTGGCGAGCTGGCAGCGACCTATCCCGATCCGGATGCAATCCTCAAGGCCTACCGCCAGAACCCTGATGCAATGCGCCAGGTCGAAGGGATGGTGTTGGAGGATCAGGTGGTGGACTATCTGCTCGAGCGAGCGGCGGTCACCGACCAGCCGTCCACGTTCAAGGAACTGATGAACTTCGGAGCCTGATCCAAATGTCCATGATCGAACCCACTGCGTTGAATCTCGTCCCGATGGTCGTCGAACAGACGGCCCGCGGCGAGCGTGCCTACGACATCTACTCGCGCCTGCTGAAGGAACGGGTGATCTTCCTGGTCGGTCCGGTCGAGGACTACATGGCCAACCTCGTGGTGGCGCAGCTGCTGTACCTCGAGTCGGAGAATCCCGAGAAGGACGTCGCGATCTACATCAATTCGCCGGGCGGTTCGGTCAGCGCCGGCCTCGCGATCTACGACACGATGCAGTTCATCAAGCCGGACGTCAGCACGATCTGCGTGGGCCAGGCGGCCAGCATGGGCGCGGTGCTGCTGGCGGGCGGCGCGAAAGCCAAACGCTTCTGCCTGCCGCATTCGCGCGTGATGATTCACCAGCCCCTGGGCGGTTTCCAGGGCCAGGCGACCGACATCGAGATCCACGCGCGTGAGATCCTCGACGCCCGGCACCGGCTGAACTCGATCCTGGCGAAGCACACGGGCCAGACGATCGACCGGATCAAGGCGGACACGGATCGCGACAATTTCATGACCGGCGAGCAGGCAACCGCCTACGGGTTGATCGACGCTGTGCTGCAGCAGCGGGGCGAAGCGGGCACGGCGACCCGCACCTGACCGGCGTGCCGCAGTGATCATTAAGTCACTGTAGCGTCTGGCTTTTTTGCGAGCAGGGGGCTTTGGTGGTATAAGCCATCAAGGCCAGTTTTGGCCTCCGGACCACGGGTTCTCGGTACATGGCGGACGATCGCTCCAAGCACGACGACGGCAAGCT
>JBAVIQ010000327.1:0-4482 GCA_049687035.1 Steroidobacteraceae bacterium | reverse complement strand
GCCCGCATGTTCGAGATGTCGTACAGCCGGCTGATGGCGGGCCTCAAGGCCGCGGGCCTCGAGATCGACCGCAAGCTCCTCGCGGACCTGGCGGTGCACGACATCGAAGCGTTCGGCAAGATCGTCGAGCAGGCCAAGAAGAGCCTTCCCGCCGCCGAGTAATGGGAATTGGGGAGGCTCCCTTATTTTCCGCAGGGGCGGAGAATAGGGGAGCCTCCCCGAATTTTCTGCAGCAGCGCACGCCGCGACGGACAATCCGCCCGATGAGCGACACGACCACGACTCTCGGCCTCGACGACCTGGCGGCGGACGCCCGGGTGCGGGTTGCGGCCTGCTCGAGCCTCGCGGACCTCGAAGCGCTCAAGGTCGAACTGTTCGGCAAGAAAGGCGCGATTACCGCGCAACTGAAATCGCTGGGCGCACTGGCACCGGACGAACGCAAGGCTGCGGGTGCCCGCATCAATGCGGTTCGTGACGAGATTGGTGCCGCCTTCGAGGCGCGCAAGGCGGAACTCGACAGCCTCGAACTCGAACGCAAGCTCGCCGCGGGACGCATCGACGTCACGCAACCGGGTCGCGGCCAGCAACCCGGCGGCCTGCACCCGGTGAGCCGCACGCGCCGCCGTATCGAGACGATTTTCCGCAACGCCGGGTTCTCCGTCGAAGACGGCCCCGAAGTCGAAGACGACTGGCACAACTTCGAAGCGCTCAACATCCCCGCGAACCATCCGGCGCGTGCGATGCACGACACGTTCTATTTCCCGGACGGCCGGCTGCTGCGCACGCACACGTCGCCCGTGCAGGTGCGCGCGATGCTGCGCGAGAAGCCGCCGCTGCGCATGATCATGCCGGGGCGCGTCTACCGCTGCGATTCCGACATGACCCACACGCCGATGTTTCACCAGGTCGAAGGCCTGGTCATCGATGACGGCGTGAGTTTCGCCAACCTCAAGTCGGTGCTGCACGAATTCATGCAGCAGTATTTCGAGCGCGATCTCGGCATCCGTTTCCGCCCGTCGTACTTTCCGTTCACCGAGCCCTCGGCCGAAGTCGACATCGAGTGCGTGTTCTGCAGCGGCGCGGGTTGCCGCGTCTGCAAGCAGACGGGCTGGCTCGAGGTCGCAGGCTGCGGCATGGTGCATCCCAACGTGCTGCGCAACGTGGGCATCGATCCCGAGCGCTACACCGGTTACGCGTTCGGCATGGGCATCGAGCGCCTGACGATGCTGCGTTACAGCGTCAACGACATCCGTCTCTACTTCGAGAACGACCTGCGCTTCCTGCGGCAGTTCGGCTGATCCGGTAACCGGCGATGCGCATCAGTCTGCAATGGTTGGGTGAATGGATCGGCGGGCCGTTGCCCGCGCCGAAGGATCTCGCCGCGCGCCTGACGATGGCGGGCCTGGAGATCGAAGGCGTGGAGGCGGCCGCGCCGCCGCTGCCTGGCGTGATCGTCGGTGAGATCGTCGAGCGCGTGAAGCACCCGAACGCCGACACGCTGAGCGTCTGCCAGGTGAACACGGGTGCGGCAATCTTGCAGATCGTTTGCGGTGCGCCCAATGCGCGGGTGGGTCTCAAGGCGCCGCTCGCCACCGTCGGTGCGAAGCTGCCGGGCGGCATGCAGATCAAGCAGGCCATGCTGCGCGGCGTCGAGTCGTCCGGCATGCTGTGCTCGGCACGCGAACTCGCGCTGTCCGACGATTCGGTCGGTCTGCTCGAATTGCCGGCAGACACACCGACTGGGGCCGCGCTCACCGAAGCGCTGGGACTCGACGACACCATCCTCGAAGTGAACCTCACGCCGAACCGCGGCGATTGCATGAGCCTTCTCGGCATCGCGCGTGAAGTTGCAGCACTCACGGGGCAACCGCTCACCGGTCCGACATTGACCCCGGTGCCCGCCGCGTCAAGAGAATCCTTTCCAGTCGAATTGACCGCGGGTGCGGGCTGCGTGCGCTTCGCATCGCGCGTGATCCGTGGCTTGAATCCGCAGGCCAGATCGCCCGCGTGGATGCAGGAACGCCTGCGTCGCGCCGGCTTGCGTCCGATCAGCGCCGCGGTCGACGTCACCAACTACGTGATGCTCGAACTCGGCCAGCCGCTGCACGCCTATGACCTGCGCGAACTCGCCGGCGGCATCGTCGTGCGTCGCGCCAGGGCAGGGGAGACGCTTACGCTCCTCGACGGTCGTGAGATCGCGATGGACGAGACCGTGCTCGTCATTGCCGATCATGAAAAGTCACTCGGCCTGGCGGGCGTGATGGGCGGCGACCACTCAGGCATAGGCGACGACACTACCGACGTCCTGCTCGAAGTCGCGTTCTTCCTTCCCGACGTAATCGCGGGTCGTGGGCGCCGCTATGGCCTGGTCACGGACGCGTCGCAGCGCTTCGAGCGTGGCGTCGACCCCACGCTGCAGGAACGCGCGATCGAACGCGCAACGGCCTTGCTGTGTGCCTGTGCGGGCGGCACACCGGGCCCGACGCAGCTGGCCGAACTCACCGGCGACATGCCGCAGCCAGCGATCGTCCGGCTGCGCCCGGAGCGTGCACGCCGCGTCATCGGCGCTGAGATCGACGACACGACGATGGCGTCGATGCTGACGGGCCTAGGCATGCAGCTTGAGCGCAGCCCGAATGCGTGGCGCGTGACGCCGCCGACGTGGCGTTTCGACATCGCGATCGAGGAAGACCTCATCGAGGAAGTCGCGCGCACACACGGGTTCGACCAGATTCCAGAAACGGTGCAGCCCGCCCGGCAACCGATTCCCGCGGTTACCGAAACTCGCATTTCTGGCGATGCGGCAGCCGACATGCTCGTCCAACGCGGTTATTTCGAGGCGATCACGTACAGCTTCATCGAGCCGTTGCGGCAGGCGCTGTTCTCGCCGGGTGTGGTCAGCCTCACGCTGAGCAATCCGATCTCGGCCGAACTCGCCACGATGCGCTCGTCGCTGTGGCCGGGTCTCGCGGCGGCAGTGGCATCGAACCAGCGACGGCAGCAGCCGCGCGTGCGCCTGTTCGAGGTCGGTCGCAAGTTCCTGGTCGACGAGGCGCGGTCGACGTTGCGCGAAGTCCCCGTGATTGCGGGCATCGCTGCCGGCAGCGCGCTGCCGGAGCAGTGGGGTGCGCCCAGAACCGCCGTCGATTTCTTCGATGTGCGTGCCGACGTCGAGGCCCTCCTGCACGCGACGGGTGCCGCCGACGAGTTCCGGTTTGTCGCGGGAGTGCATCCAGCGTTGGATCCCGGCCAGACGGCCGAAATTTGTCGTGGTGATCGGCATGCAGGCTGGATCGGGCGGCTGCATCCCGAAGTTGAGCGCCAGCTCGAGTTGACATATTCCGGCATCGTTTTCGAGCTGGAACTCGAAGTCGCGATGGCTGCCGCGGTGCCGCATATGCACGAGGTGTCGCGGTTTCCGGCGGTGCGGCGCGACCTGGCAATCGTCGTCGAGGAAGCGGTGCCGGTGCAAAAACTGCTCGACTGCGTCCAGAACGCCGCGGGGACGGTGCTGCGCGACACGACGGTGTTCGATATCTACCGCGGGGCGGGCATCGAAACTGGTCGCAAGAGTGTCGCGATAGGCTTGAATTTGCAGGATGTTTCGCGCACGCTTACCGACGATGAGACGGATGCCGTCGTGGCTCGGGTCGTCTCCGACTTGGAGCGGGAGTGCTCCGCCACGATACGAGACAGATAAGACAAAAGATGGCATTGACCAAGGCGGAAATCGCGGAAGCATTGTTCGACCAGCTCGGCCTCAACAAGCGTGAGGCCCGCGAGCTCGTCGACCTGTTCTTCGAAGAGTTGCGGATGGCCCTCGCCCATGGCGAACAGGTCAAGCTCTCCGGTTTCGGCAACTTCGACCTGCGCAGCAAGAACCAGCGCCCGGGTCGCAACCCGAAGACCGGCGAGGAGATTCCGATCAGCGCGCGTCGCGTCGTGACTTTCCGTCCTGGCCAGAAACTGAAGGCGCGCGTGGAAGCGTATGCTGGAACCCAGCAATAACGACGAACTCCCGGCGATCCCGGGCAAGCGCTACTTCACCATCGGTGAGGTCAGCGAGCTGTGCGGCGTGAAGCCGCACGTGCTGCGTTACTGGGAGCAGGAATTCCCCCAGCTCAAGCCGGTCAAGCGCCGGGGCAACCGTCGTTATTACCAGCGCCAGGACGTCCTGGTGATTCGACAGATTCGCGCGCTGCTCTACGACCAGGGTTTCACGATCGGCGGCGCCCGCAATCGGCTCGAGGGCGAGGAAGCCCGCGATGACGTTACCCAGGCCCACCAGCTCGCGCGCCAGCTGCGCGTCGAGCTCGAAGAACTGATCAAAATCCTGCGGCGCTGAGCGATTCGGCTATAATCCGCGCCCGGTCGGAGCGTGGCGCAGTCTGGTAGCGCACTTGCATGGGGTGCAAGGGGTCGGAGGTTCGAATCCTCTCGCTCCGACCAATACAACAGCTTCTCCGAAAACGTCCGCAAGGG
>JBAVIQ010000326.1:0-2203 GCA_049687035.1 Steroidobacteraceae bacterium | reverse complement strand
CAGCCTGGATCTTCGAATCCCCACGCATTCAGCTGGGCGTCATTGCGGCCATGTATTTGCTGACAGCCTCGTACGCCTTGAATTTCATCCCGCCTTGTAGCAGTACCCACGAGACGCGCTGCGAGGGCCTATGAGAGGTGGCCCAATCAGCGAGGTCCGTTTCGGGCCGGCAGCAGGCTGTCAGTTGTGGATTGCGCAGCTGATCTTGACGTTTCAGCTGAAACGTCGACGTCCGCTCAGTCGCCGGGCGCGATACGTTGACGCTGCTTCAGCGTCGCGACGAACCGGGCGAGCGACGTGGAGACCGACCCGCGCGGCAGCGTGGCGTCGATCAGCTGGAACCGCCCACGCTCCGCCATGGCGCGTTCGAGCGCCACTGCGAACTCGTGGCGCGTGTTGACGCGGACCCCGATCCCGCCCAGCGGCGCCGCGCAGCCCGCGAAGTCCCAGTCGTCGAGCGCATAGAGTGACGAACCCGGCTCGAACACGCGCAGCATTTCCCAACTGCGGTTGTTGAACACCACAACGATCGGATCCCAGTCATAGCGCCGGCAATTGCCGAGTTCCCAGCCGGTCATCTGGAACGCGCCGTCGCCCACCAGGACCAGGGGCCGTCGTCCGGTCGCTGCCTGCAAGCCGAGTCCCGCCGGTACCCCGTACCCCATGCTGGCGTAGTAGCCGGGGGCGACGAGCTCGGAGTGGCCGATGTCGAACGCGGCGAACATGCAGTCGCCCATGTCCGCAGCCAGCGGCAGCGCTCCGTGCCGGGCAAACGCGTCATTGATCGCGGCCGCAATGTCGGTCGGCGACAGCGGCGCAGCGTCGTCGACGAACACGGCCGGCGGTTGCATCTGCAGGTCGGGCAGGGCACGCGGTGCGCGTGGCTCGCGCGCAAGCCGCGCCAGCAGGCCTTTGACCAGCGCCGCGAGCGGTACGTCTGGATAACGATGATGGCCTACGCCGACGGACCGGCTGTGCGCCAGGATCGTCGTGCGTGGCGCGATCGCATGCTCCGAGACGCCGAGGTTCGTGTCGCACGGCGTGACGCCGAGCAGCACCAGGCAGTCCGAGTCCTCGACCAGGTGCGTGATGCCGGGATCGCCGGCTGTGCCGAGGTATGCGCCCACCAGTGGCGAGTCGTGCGCCGACAGCAGGCCGTGACCCATGAACGACGTCACGACCGGGATGCCGAGCTGGCGCGCCAACTGGGCGACTGGCGCCTCGAGCCGGAAGCGCCGCACCTCCACGCCCAACATCATCACCGGTGACTTTGCGCGCGCGATGCGCTCAAGCACTTCGTCGACGCAGTCGCTGACGGCATCGGCCGCGATGACCGGCTGCGGCAGGACACGGACCGGTTCGCACGGAGCATCGACCAGGTCGCGTGGAAATTCGAAGTAGACCGGGCGTGAGTGCGTGATGCAGCTCGACAGCACGCGCGCGATGTCTGCCGGCGCACGGCGCGGATCGTCGAGTCGCGCCTGGTCGCAGGTGACTTCGCGATAGATGATCATCTGCGAGTCGAGCGTTTTCACCTGGTGGTGCAGCTTCAGCATGCCGCGTCCCTCGTGTGTCCCGGGTGCGCCGGACACCACGACGACGGGAACCTGCTCGGCATAGGCCGAGGCGACGGCATTGAGCATGTTGAGAGCGCCGGCCCCGTATGTCACGAACGCCGCGGACGGCGCGGATGCGATGCGGGCAGCCGCGTCGGCGGCAAACCCTACTCCTGGCTCGTGGCTGAGCATGAAGAGCGGCAGCCGCTTCGATTCATCCAGCGCCTTGAACAACGGCAGCGCGAAATCCCCCGGGAGGCCGAACGCCTGCTGGACACCGTGATCGACTAGGGCCTGGATCAGCGCGTCTGCGAGTTTCATCGATGGTGCCAGCCGCTAGAAGCGCGTGATCAACCGGTACGCATCGCCGTCCCGCGCGAGATCGCGATCGCGTCGCTCCCGGATCCTTGCATGCAGCGCCTCGCGGCGCGACGCGAGCCAGTCCTCGCGTGAAACCGGGCGGTGCACGCCGGGCTTGTCGCGGCGCAGCGCTTCGTCGCGACGGTACTCGTCGAACTCGTCGTAGGCCTCGAGTTCGTGCTGGAGTTCGCGCAACAGCAGTTCCAGCATGATCGCGTCGTCCACCAGGCCCAGCACCGGCACGTTGTCCGGAACGAGGTCCTCGACATCGGCGACGTAGGCGAGGC
>JBAVIQ010000325.1:0-6259 GCA_049687035.1 Steroidobacteraceae bacterium | reverse complement strand
GCCTTATCCCGCTCGCGCAATAATCAAGCCAGGATTCCACGGAGCCCCTACATGAAGAATTTCCAGATCGTCCTTGCCGCCACCGCACTGCTGTCTGTCGCGGCGCCTTTCGCGGCCCAGGCGCAGTCGAGCTACGACGACACGCAGCAGCTGATGGCGCAGATCCAGTCCGACAAGCGCGCCGTCGTGCTGAAGGCGATGGCCCTCGACGACGCGCAGATGACCGCGTTCACGCCGCTCTACGACAAGTACCAGGCCGACCGCAAGCAACTGATGCAGCGCGGCGTGGACCTGGTCAATGCCTATTCGTCGAACTACGATTCCATGACCGACGACGCCGCCAAGGGCCTGCTCAAGGACTGGTTGAAACTCCAGGACGACGATCTGGCGCTGGTCAAGAGCACCGCCAAGAAGCTGGACAAGGTGCTGCCGTCGACGAAGGTGCTGCGTTTCGTGCAGGTCGAGAACAAGCTCAACACCCTGCTGCGCCTGCCGGGCATCCAGGGAATTCCGCTCGCCAAGTAATCCGCGAGGTAGCCATTCATGTTCGATCTACGATTGACCCGCATGCCGTTCGTCGCTGCGCTCGTGGCCGCGGCGTTGCTCGCCGGCGGTTGCGCCAGCGGTCCGGACGTCCGTGGCGACTTTGACCGCAGCGTCGATTTCGGCAAGTACAGGACCTACAACTTCCTCTCGGCCGTAAGTCCCGACCCAGCCGAGTTCCAGTCGATCTCCCAGCAGATGATGCAGCAGGCGGCGTCGCGTGAGATGGAAGCGCGCGGCTACACCAAGTCCGACAACCCGGACCTGCTGCTGAACTTCAAGGGCAAGCTCGAGGAGAAGACCGACATCCAGTCGACGCCGGCGCCGTACTACGGCCCGTCGTACGGGTATCGCGGCTGGTACGGCGCGCCATACGGGGCCTACGGTTATGGCGGCACCGAGGTGACGACGCGCCGCTACAAGGTCGGCACGCTGGTCATGGACGTCATCGACCGCGAAAAGCGCCAGGCCGTGTTCCAGGGCGGGCTCGAGGACGTCGTGACCGCCAAGATGATGCAGGACAAGCAGGGCTCGATCACGAACGCAGTCGCGGCGATCTTCGCCAAGTACCCGTTCGTCGCGGGCCAGTCGGCCCCTGTGGTGCCAGCCGAGAAGAAGAAGTAGTCGCTATCCCGCCGCGTGCGGGATGAGAAAAAGCCGGGCCACCGTGGCCCGGCTTTTTCTTTGGCGTGCGCCGATCGCAGCTGGAACTGCCGCCTTACTTGGCGGGCGCTTCTTCGACCTTGATGGCAACCGCTTCGGTGTACGTCAGCTCGACCGTGTCGCCCACGCTCACGCCTGCGAGCTTCTCGGGATGCAGCACCTTGATCGTGCGCGTGTTGCCCGCGGGGCCCTGGAAAGTAACCGAAGGCACCTTTGGATCGATTGCGGTAATGATGACCGTCGCCGTGGTCTGGCGCGCCAGCGCGCCTTCCGGCTTCTGGCCCAACGCGGCCGCACCGCCAGCAACCGCCGTCACGGGTGCCACCGTCGTGCCGCCCTTCTTCACTTCGTACGCCAGCGCTTCGCCGTACACCACGTGCAGCACGTCGCCCTTCTTCACCTGCGCGAGGTTCTTGACGTCTTCGCTGGCGACGAAGGTGACTTCAGTGCCGTCTTCCTTCTTCAGTGTGACTTCACGCGTCTTCTGATCGATCGCTGTAACGACAGCGGTCGCTTCGACGGTCGCAACCAGGGTCTCGCCCTTCGGCGCCGCCGCAGGTGCAGCGGCTGCGGGTGTCACGGCATCGGCAGCGCTGCAGACCGAAACACATGCGAGGCCGAGGGCCGCGATCGAAAGCTTGACGAGTTTCATTGTCGAACTGCTCCAGGTGGTCGTATTGATGGAAAACGCACGGCCGAACCCCCGCGGGGCCCGGGCAACGTCGGATTTTCAGCCCGCGATTCTAGCGTCACCAGAGAGCCGCGGCTTCGCTATTGGTGACACTGGGGATAGCGGTTAACCGAGACGCTTTGTGCCCGGAGCCGATCAGCTCTCGAACCAGGCGTCCTGCATCTCGCGGCACGTCGGATTACGAGCCGCCACCACGGCCAGCCACGCCTCGATTTTCGGCAGCTCGAAGGCGAAGAAATACCGCGCCGCCTGCAGCTTGCCGCGCAGGAAGCCGTCGTCCTTGCCCGCAGCTGCGGCGACCGCCGTGCGAGCGACGTCGAGCCAGAGCCACGCCACGACGACGTGGCCGAACGCCTGCAGGTAGGGAGTCGCGTTTGCGAGCGCTGCGTCTGGCTGGCCAGTGCTCCACGCGGCGCGGGTCGCGTCCAGCAGCTGCTGCAGCGCACCGGAGACCGCCGCGGATTCGTCCTTCAACTCGGCATGCTCACCCGCTTGCTGCGCGGTCTGATCGATGCGCTGCGCCAGCAGACCGAGCGCCCTGCCGTCGTCCATCAGCACCTTGCGCCCCAGCAGGTCCAGGCCCTGGATACCGTGCGTGCCCTCGTGGATCATGTTGAGACGGTTGTCGCGCCAGTACTGTTCGACCGGAAAATCCCGTGTGTAGCCGTAGCCGCCGTGCACCTGGATCGCGAGGTTGTTCGCCTCGAGACACCATTCGCTTGGCCAGCTCTTCGCGATCGGCGTCATGACCTCGAGCAGCGCCTTGATTGCGGGCACGCCCTCGACGGATCCCGTCCTGGCTTCGTCGACCAGCCGACCACAATAGAGCTCGAGCGCCAGCCCGCCTTCCACGTACGACTTCTGGGCGAGCAGCATCCGCTTGACGTCAGCGTGCTCGATGATGCTCACGGGTGGCGATGCAGGATCTTTGCCAGCCGGTGTCGCCGGACGCCCCTGCTTGCGATTGCGGGCGTATTCAAGGCTTGCCTCGTAGCCCGCGTAGCCGATGCCAACGGCACCGAGCCCGACGCCGATGCGGGCCTCGTTCATCATGTGGAACATGCACTTGAGGCCGTCGCCGGGCAGGCCTACGAGGTAGCCGACGGCGCCAGGACGACCGCCTACCGGGAAGGTGCCCTCACCGAAATTGAGCAGCGTATTGGGCAGTCCGCGGAAGCCCATCTTGTGGTTGAGGCCCGCGAGTGCGACGTCGTTGCGTTCGCCAGTGAGTTCGCCTGCAGCATCGACCAGCAGCTTCGGCACGATGAACAGCGAAATGCCCCGCACACCGGGGACCAGCTTGCCATCCGCGGCGGGAATCTTGGCCAGCACCAGGTGCACGATGTTCTCGGACATGTCGTGCTCGCCATTGCTGATCCACATCTTGTTGCCGGTGAGCCGGTAACGCGGGCCGAGTTCGTCCTGCGCAAAATCGTCGCCGTCGGGAGTCGCGCGCGTCAGGATGTCGGAGAGGCTCGAGCCGGCCTGTGGCTCCGAGAGACACATCGTACCGAACCACTTGCCGTCGATTTCCTTCTGCGCAAACGCTCTCTTCTGCGTCGGCGTCCCGTGCGCCATCAACAGGTTGGCGTTGCCCACCGTGAGCATGCCACCGCCACCGAGCCCGACACCCGCCTTGGCGAAAAAAACATTGGCGGCCAGTTCGATCACGTACGGCAGCTGCATGCCACCGACGTCGTAGTCCTGCGTTGCCGCGAGCATTCCGGACTCGACGTAAGCACGCGCCGCGTCGTAGGCGCATTGCGGCAGGATGACGACGCCGTTCTCGAATCGCGGCTCCTGGACGTCGACGAGTCGATTGAACGGCGCGAACTTCTCAGCCGCGATGCGCTGGCAGGTATCGAGCACCGACTCGAAGGTTTCGCGGCTGTGTTCGCGGTACCGCGCACGCTCGGCCAGCGAGGCCACGTCGAGCCAGTCGTTGAGCAGGAAGTCGATCGTCTTGCGCATGCGGAATCCTCGCGGCCAGGCCGACCGGGCGTCCCAGTTTGACCCATTCCGGGCGAACCGATGCAGCGTGCCTGCCGTGCACCCGGCTCCTTCGCTGGCCGACGCGCCAAAAGGCTAGAATCCCGCAGCGTGACCGAACAGCTCAAATCCCCGCCCAACACCCCAGTCATGACCCAGTACCTGCGCATCAAGGCGCAGTACCCGGACGTGCTGCTGTTCTATCGCATGGGGGACTTCTACGAGCTGTTCTTCGACGACGCCCGCAAGGCCTCGCGACTGCTCGATATCACGCTGACGGCCCGCGGCACTTCCGGCGGCGAGCCGATTCCGATGGCGGGCGTGCCGGTGCAGACGCTCGACAATTACCTCGCGCGTGCCGTACGCAAAGGGGAATCGGTCGCGATCTGTGAACAGATCGGTGACCCCGCCAAATCGAAGGGCCCCGTAGAACGGCAGGTGGTGCGTGTCGTCACGCCGGGCACGGTCACCGACGATTCGCTGCTGGAAGAACGTCGCGACACGCTGTTGGCGGCGATCGCGCCCGGTGCTGATGGCTTCGGCCTCGCCTGGCTCGAACTCTCGAGCGGCCGTTTTCATGCGCTGCAGGCCTCGGGCGAGGAAGCGCTCGCCGCAGAGCTGGAACGACTTCGTCCCGCGGAACTGCTCGTTCCCGAAAACACGCTGCAGCAACTGGAGGGTCGCGGCGACATCTGCGTGAGGCAGCGCCCGCCGTGGCATTTCGAAGCCGGCAGCGCCGAGCGCCAGCTGTGCGAACAGTTCGGCACGCGCGACCTCGCGGGATTCGGCCTCGCCGGACAAACGCTCGCGATCGGCGCCGCGGGTTGTCTGCTCAACTACGTGCGCGAAACACAGAAGTCTGCGCTGCCCCACCTGCGTGGCATTCGCACCGAACTGCGCGAGGACGCGCTGCTGCTCGATGCGGCGACGCGTCGCAATCTCGAACTCGACAGCAGCCTTTCGGGACGCAGCGACAGCACGTTGATCGACGTGCTCGACCGCACGGCCACGGCCATGGGTGGACGCGAACTGCGCCGCTGGATCCAGCGGCCACTGCGTGGCGTCGAGCCGCGGTCGCTGCGCCTGCAGGCCATCGAGACCCTGATCGACACGGGCCTGCACGCGTCGCTGCACGCCCTCCTGCGCCGTGTCGGCGACATCGAACGCATCCTCGCCCGCGTGGCGCTGCGCTCCGCACGGCCACGCGACGTGTCGCAGTTGCGCGAGGCGCTCGGCTGCCTGCCCGAACTGCAGGCGCTGCTTGCGACGCCGGACGCCCCGCTGCTGCAGCGACTCGCGCAGGCGGTGGGCACGCACCCGGCGATTCATGAGCACCTCTCGAAGGCGCTGGTCGAGACCTCGCCCGCGCTGCTGCGTGAAGGCGGCGTGTTTGCGACGGGCTTCGACGCGGACCTCGACGAACTGCGCCGTATCAGCGAGCACAGCGACGAAGCGCTGCTCGACCTCGAGGCCCGCGAACGCGAACGCACCGGCTTCCAGAACCTGCGCTTCGGCTACAACCGCGTGCAGGGCTACTTCATCGAAGTGAGCCGCAGCCAGGCCGATCGCGTGCCGGCCGACTGGGTGCGGCGGCAGACGGTCAAGAATGCCGAGCGCTACATCACGAGCGAACTGAAATCGTTCGAAGACAAGGTGCTGGGTGCGCGCGACCGCGCGATGGCCCGTGAGCGCGAACTCTACGACGGACTGCTCGACACGCTCACCGATACGCTGCCCGCACTGCAGGCAACGGCGGCGTCACTCGCTGCGCTCGACGTGCTCGGCAACCTGGCCGAACGCGCGATCACGCTGCGGCTGGCGCGGCCCGAACTCTGCGACGACTCGCGCATCGACATCCGCGGCGGCCGGCACCTCGTGGTCGAACAGCACATCGACGGCCCGTTCGTGCCCAACGACCTCGACCTGCGCGACGGCCGCCGCATGCTGATCGTCACGGGCCCCAACATGGGTGGCAAATCGACGTACATGCGGCAGGCGGCGCTGATCGTGATCCTCGCAGGCATCGGCAGTTACGTGCCTGCAGAGTCAGCATGCATTGGACCGGTCGATCGCGTCTTCACGCGCATCGGCGCAGCCGACGATCTCGCGGGTGGGCGCTCGACGTTCATGGTCGAGATGACCGAGGCCGCGAACATCCTGAACAACGCCACCCGCGACAGCCTCGTGTTGATGGACGAGATTGGCCGCGGTACGAGCACCTTCGACGGCCTCTCGCTGGCGTGGGCCTGCGCCCGGCACCTCGGATGCGAAATCGGCGCGTTCACGCTGTTCGCGACGCACTACTTCGAGCTGACTGCGCTCGCCGAAGAACTTCCGGCTTGCGCCAACGTCCATCTTGATGCCACCGAACAC
>JBAVIQ010000324.1:0-3060 GCA_049687035.1 Steroidobacteraceae bacterium | reverse complement strand
GTCCTGCCTCTCGTTTAGCGGCGATCGCTTTGACGTGCGAATTCTCACCGAGCCGCTGCTGCAACGACCGGGCGCCTGGGATGTCGGCCAGCAGATCGAGATCGAAAAGCTGTTTGCCGACCGTGGCCGCGAGGTCGACGCTGTACAGGAACACGATGTCGGCCAGCGTGAAGCTCTCGCCCGCGACGTACGGCGCAAAGCGGGCGTGACGCTTGAGCGTGGCAAAACCGGCCAGCAGGTCTTCGCGCGCCTTGCTCTTGATCGCTTCGGGCAACTTACCGCCGAAGAACACCTCTGCGAAACAGCTGCGCGCCGGCAGCTCGATATAGAGCTCGATCTCTTTCATCAGGGCGCGAACGGCGGCCCTCGCCTGAGGATCCTCCGGTAGCAGCCGCTTGCCCTTCCCGTTGTCCTCGAGGTAGTCGAGGATCGCGCTCGCCTCGTTGATGAAGCCCTGGGGCGTGCCGAGAAAGGGCACCTTGCCGCGCGGGCTCCTGGCCAGGAACTCCGGCGTCTGCTCCGGGAAGGTCAGCACGTACTCGAAAGGCAGTCCCTTTTCGAGCAGGGCAAGTTCCACCATGTTCGTGTAGTTGCTGACGGGGAATCCATAAAGCTTGAGCATCGGCGGAGCCTCGTGCGATGAAGCGCCTGGCACATCGGCCAGTCGCTGGGCTGCACGCGCACAGATTGCATCGAGTTCCGTCAGCCCGTATGCATCGTGCGTGGTGAACAGCACTTCACAATAGTTGTAGCCGAGCTTGAGGTCCGGGTGATGGTCGTTCGCGTTGGCGACGCCCGCGAGCCGGTTGACATACGACATCGTCGCGTCGAAATCCTTGAACTTGAATCGACGCCAGATCGATTTGCCGTCGGCCGAGAGCGCCCAGCCGGGCAGTGACGTTGCCAGGGCCTGGGCGGCGGCTGCATCGAGCCGTGCGGGACGTGTCATGGTTGTTCTCCCGCAGGTTGCGGCTGCAGCGCCGAACGCAGCATCAGGATCGCCGCATAGAGCACGACGATCACGACCAGCCAGTACAACCACTGCATCGGCAGCGATTTCACGACGAACGCAGCAAGAAACACACCGGGGATGCCACCGATCGCGAGCCCGATGGCCAGCCTCTTGTCGTACTTGCGCTCGCGGATGAACTTGAGACTGCTGACCGGCATCAGGCACGCGCACGACGCCATCATGATGGGAAAGGCGGCGATCGGGTTCATGCCCAGCAGGCTGACCAGCATCAGGCATGGCGCGTACAGGCCAATACCCAGTTGCATCAGCGCACCGAGCAGGAAGTTGACGACGATGGCGAAAACCAGCACGCTGCCGGTGAGCCCTAGAGCATTGCCGCCTGGCGGCAGCACGCCCGTCACCTTCATGACGAAGATCGCCGCCGCGATGAGCAGCGCGATGCCCATGCCGAGCTGGATCGAGCGTCGCTTGAGCTTCGAGACGATGCCCGCGCCTAGATAGCCGCCGGCGACGGCCGCAGCGACCATCGAGATCAGCGTCAGCGGCGCGACCGCAATCGCGGTCGTGAAGATGATGGCCTGCGTGATGGTGGGCAGCGCGTGCCCGACGTTGAGCGTCCCGGGGAGCAACTCATCGCGCACGAGGTTGCGGAACTTGACGTACGCCGTCGTGGAGGCAAACGAACCGATCCCGAGCGTATCGAAGAAATTCGCGACGAAGCCGATTCCAAGTCCGTCGCCGGTTGGCGGCTCGGTAGCCGGCGCCAGGCCCAGGGATGTGTTGGCGCGGTCGATGCGCCGCCACGCGGAGATGAAGAGCACTGCCATCAACAAGCCGGCCACCAGTACGAGTTGCGCGACGAGGCTCATGCTTGGGTTGCTCCGCTGACGTCGGGTTCAGGGTTCGTGCCGCAGCGGCAGCTCGTTGCCCTTGCGCACCGTACGCAGGGCGAAGCTCGATTGCACGCGCGCAACGCCGGGGAGGCGCGTCAGATGCTGACTGTGCAGGCGCTCGAAGTCGGCAGGGTCAGACACCACCACGCGCAGCAGGTAGTCCTGCTGGCCCGTCATGAGGTAGCACTCCATGACTTCGGGGACGCGCTTCACGGCTTCTTCGAAGGCTGCGAGATCGGCCTGTTCCTGACGGTTGAGCGTGATGCTGACGAACACGTTGCCCGGCAGCCCGACCCTGGCCTGGTTCACCAGCGCCACGTACCGGTCGATGACGCCCGCCTCCTCCAGCGCACGCATCCGGCGCAGGCAGGCTGACTCGCTCAGGTGTACCTGCTCGGCCAGTTCGCGGTTGCTGAGGCGGCCGTCCCGCTGCAGGGCGGCGAGGATCTGGTTGTCGACCCGGTCAAGCTTCATTTCCGCAGTATCTGCTGATTTTCGACGACATTAAAGCAGTAACTTGCTCAGGAGATCACATTTTGGCCTGTATTTGCACGATCCCGCGCATCCCGGACCCCTATCCTTTGCCGACGCGCCGTCCATGGCTCACCACACAATCTAAGGCGGGGAGACAGCCATGCGTATCGGTGTGCCGAAGGAAATCAAGGTCCACGAATACCGGGTCGGCCTGGTGCCGGCAGCGGTGCGCGAACTGGTCGAGGCCGGACACGAGGTGCTGGTGCAGACCGGCGCGGCGGATGGCATCGGTTTCTCCGACGCCGACTACCTGCGCGTCGGCGCGAAGATCGCGGCAACAGCCGCAGAGGTCTTTGCTGCCAGCGAAATGATCGTGAAGGTGAAGGAACCGCAGCCGCAGGAATGCGCGATGCTGCGCAAGGGCCAGATCCTGTACACCTACCTGCACCTCGCGCCGGATCCGAAGCAGACCGAGGCGCTCGTGAAGTCAGGTGCGACCTGCATCGCGTACGAAACGGTCACGGCGCCCGACGGTTCGCTGCCGCTGCTGACACCGATGAGCGAAGTCGCAGGCCGCATGTCGATCCAGGTCGGCGCGTACTGCCTGCAGAAAGCGAACGGCGGCCGCGGCATCCTGCTCGGCGGCGTGCCGGGCGTGGCACCCGCCAAGGTCGTGATCCTGGGCGGCGGCGTGTCGGGCACGCATGCGGCCGAGATGGC
>JBAVIQ010000323.1:0-3572 GCA_049687035.1 Steroidobacteraceae bacterium | reverse complement strand
TGGTCGTACTGCGCGACATCGAGTTCGAATCGCATTGCGAGCACCACATGGCGCCCATCATCGGCCGGGCGCATGTGGGTTACCTGCCGACTGGCAAGGTGGTCGGCATCAGTAAGCTGGCGCGCGTGGTCGACGTCTTCGCGCGCCGCTTCCAGGTGCAGGAGAAGATGACGGCGGAGATAGCCCGCTGCATCAACGACGTCCTGCAACCCCAGGGCGTCGGCGTGGTGATCGAGGCCGCCCACGAATGCATGACCACGCGCGGCATCCACAAGCGCGGCGTGTCGATGATCACCTCGAAGATGCTGGGTTCGTTCCGGTCCGATGCCCGGACCCGCAACGAGTTCCTGACCTTCATCGACATCCGCGACCGCCGCTGATCCCCGGCCGGCCCCGACGGGCCGGCATCCGCCGCAGCCACCAGACCCGCCCGGTGCGCAAGACTGGTTCGAAATGAGCCAGTGCGGCATATTGTCGCGCCCGGCCCGGATTCGCTCCGACAGTGACCGGGTCGGCGCCGGAACCCCTGCGCCAGGAACACAGAGCGCCGGGAGCGTCTCGTGCCTGAACTTTCTGCCGTTCACCATCCGCTGTACCAGCTGCGCCGGACGCCGTTCCACGCGCGCACGTCCCAGCTGTGCCTGCCGCACAACTGGCGGCGTTGGGGCGGGTGCATTGCCGTCGGCTCCTACGACCTCGGCCTCGACCGCGAGTACTGGGCGATCCGCAATCACGCAGCGCTGATCGACATCTCGCCGCTGATCAAGTACGAGATCACGGGCCGCGATGCCGCGCGCTTGCTCCACCGCCTGACCCCGCGTGACATCCACAGGATGCAGGTCGGACAGGTCTATTACACCGGTTGGTGCGACGACAACGGCAAGCTGCTTGATGACGGCACCGTGACGCGGATCGGCGAGCAGAGCTTCCGGCTCACCGCGGCCGAACCGCAGTACCGCTGGCTGTCGATGAACGCCGTCGGCATGCAGGTGCAGATCACCGAACTGACCGAGCAGATGGCGGCACTCAGCCTGCAGGGGCCGAAGTCGCGCACCATCCTGAATCTCGCGTGCGAGCAGCCGGTCGATTCGCTCAAGTATTTCCGCATGGCCTTCAACCGCATCGCGGGCAAGGCCATCTCGGTTTCGCGCACCGGCTACACCGGCGATCTTGGTTACGAAATCTGGATGGACGCTGCAGACGCGCTCGTGATCTGGGACGCGCTGATGGCCGCGGGTCACGATTACGGCATCACGCCCACCGGCATCCTCGCGATGGACATGGCGCGCGTCGAAGCGGGACTGTTCATGCTCGATGTTGATTACACGCCCGCGAGCCATGCCTGGATCCCCGGCCAGCGCTCGTCGCCCTATGAAATGGGCCTCGGCTGGACCGTGAACCTCGACAAGCAGGGTTACTTCGTCGGTCGTCGCGCGCTGGAGCGCGAGCACCGCGAAGGCTCGTCGTGGAAGTTGGTTGGACTCGAGATCGACTGGGAAGGGCTCGAGCGCGAATACGCCGCGGTCGGCATGCCCCCGCAGGTTCCGGCCACGGCCGTGCGCGGCAGCGTTCCCGTGTACGCAGGTCCGCGGCAGGTCGGCTATGCCTCGACCAGCACCTGGTCACCGGTGCTGAAGAAGTACATCGCGCTGGTGCATCTGCAGCAGCCGTTTTACGCACCGGGCACGAAGGTCGAGATCGAAGTCACGGTGGAGCACCACCGCCGCAAGTCGCCGGCGACGGTCGTCGCGCTGCCGTTCTACGACCCCGAGTGGAAGAAGAAGTAACCGTCGTGGCCACCAATACTCTTGATGCGATCGTCATCGGCGCCGGCCACAACGGCATGATCGCGGCAGCGTACCTCGCGCGCGCCGGCAAGAAGGTGGTCGTCCTCGAACGCCGTGAGATCGTGGGTGGCGCAGCCGTCACCGAGGAAATCTTCCCGGGCTACCGCTTCAGCGAGTTCTCCTACGTGGTGAGCCTGCTGCGGCCCGAGATCATCCGCGACCTCGAACTGCCGCGGCATGGCCTCAAGATCCTGCCGTTGCCGAGCACGGTCACGCCGCTCGACAATGGCGATTATCTCGCCGGCTGGGACGATCACGACCTGACCCGTCGCGAGATCTACCGTCATTCACCCAAGGATGCCGAGGCTTACGACGAGTATTCGCGCGTGATGGCGCGGGCCGCGAAGGCAATCAAGCCGATCATCGGCCTGGTGCCGCCGGATCCGTCGTCGTTGAGCTGGCGCGACATGAAGGGCCTGCTCAAACTCGGTCAGTACGCGCACAGCCTGAGCGAGCACGAGCTCTACCGGATCGCGAAGCTCGTGACGCAATCGTCCGCCGACCTGCTCGAAGAATGGTTCGAGCTCGACCCGCTCAAGGGCACCAAGGCTGCGAGCGGAATCATCGGCACGTACCTGGGCCCGCGCTCTCCTGGCACGGCGTACGTGCTGCTGCACCACTACATGGGTGAAATCGACGGCGCCTTCCGCGCCTGGGGCTTCGCCAAGAACGGCACCGGCGGCGTGACGGCGGCGATCGCGTCCTCCGCCCGCGCACTCGGCGTTGAAATCCGCACCAATGCAGCGGTGGACAAGGTCATCGTCCGTGGCGGCCGCGCGACGGGCGTCGCGCTCGCGAATGGCGATGAACTCTCGGCCAAGGTCGTGATGTCCGCCGCCGATCCGAAGCGCAGTTTCCTGCAGTTCGTCGACCAGCAGCACTTCCCGGACGAGTTCGTGCAGGCGATCCGCAACTTCCGCGTCCGCGGCTCGTCCGGCAAGGTCAACATCGCGCTGTCCGGCCTGCCGGACTTCACCTGCCTGCCGGGCGAAGGGCCGCTGCACCGTGGCGCGATTTCGATCAGCCCGAGCATCGAGTACGTCGAGCGCGCCTACGACGACGCCAAGTACGGCAACTTCTCGCGCCAGCCGTACATGGACATCATCATCCCGTCGATGATCGACCGCGACATGGCGCCGCCGGGACACCACGTGATGTCGTGCTTCGTGCAGTACGCCCCGTACGACGTCGAAGGCGGCTGGGACGATGCGAAGAAGGAAGCGTTCGGCGAAACCGTGATTGCGACGATCGAGAAGTACGCGCCGAACATCCGCAAGGTGATCGTCGGCAAGCAGGTGATCACGCCGCAGGACATCGAGCGCATCGCCGGCATCACGGGCGGCAACATCTTCCACGGCGAACTGCTGCTGCACCAGCTGTTCTTCATGCGCCCTGCCCCGCAATGGGCCGATTTCCGCACGCCGCTGTCGGGATACTACTTCGGTGCCGCGGGCGCGCATCCGGGCGGCGGTGTGATGGGCGCGGCCGGCAAGATGGCCGCGAACGAGATCCTCAAGGACTGGCAGTAGGCGCACGATGACGAACCCGGACATCCTGATCGTCGGCGCGGGCCACAACGGCCTGGTCGCTGCTGCCTACCTGGCGCAGGCCGGCAGGAAAGTTCTCGTGCTCGAACAACGTGCGGCGGCGGGCGGCCAGCTTGCGGGGGCCACGCTCGCGTCGGGCGCCGTCGTGCCGGGCCTGCATCCGGCGGGACAGCTGCGC
>JBAVIQ010000322.1:0-4441 GCA_049687035.1 Steroidobacteraceae bacterium | reverse complement strand
GAAGTCGCCTTGTATCGCCAGGGCAAGTACCGCGACGTGCGCCTTGCCGGTGCGACCAAGAAGGTCGAGGACGTTTTCTCGCAGTTGGGCGAGAACGCGGGCCAGTTCGTCAACCTCATCGTCAAGGCCGACGTGCAGGGCAGCGCCGAAGCGTTGCGTGATTCGCTGTCGCAGATAGGCACCGACGAGGCGTCGGTCAAGGTCATCGCGAGCGGCGTGGGCGGCATCACCGAGTCCGATGTGTCGCTGGCTGCGGCTTCGCGCGCACGCATCATCGGCTTCAACGTCCGCGCGGACGGCGCGGCTCGCAGCGCCATGAAGGACCAGGGCGTCGAGGTCAATTACTACAGCATCATCTACGAAGCGCTCGATGACGTGCGCAGCTGGGTTTCCGGCATGCTCAAGCCGGAGATCAAGGAACAGATCGTCGGGCTGGCCGAAGTGCGCGAAGTGTTCCGCTCGAGCAAGTTCGGCACCGTGGCGGGCTGTCTCGTCACCGAAGGCGTCATCAAGCGCGGCAATCCCGTGCGCGTGCTGCGCGAGAACGTGGTCATCCACCAGGGCGAGCTCGACTCGCTGCGGCGGTTCAAGGACGACGTCGGCGAAGTCCGCGGCGGCACCGAGTGCGGCATCGGCGTGGTCAAGTACAACGACATCCGCGTGGGCGACCAGATCGAGTGCTTTGCCCGGTTCGAGGTCGCGCGCAGCGCGTAAGGCAGATGCCACGCGAGGTACCACGCGCGCGACGCATCGCCGAGCAGGTCCAGCGCGTCCTCTCGCAGCTGTTGCTGCGGGAGGTGCGCGATCCGCGCCTCAAGCCGATGACGGTCACGCACGTCAAGGTGTCGCCGGACCTCACTCACATGTGGGTCATGTACACATTGCTGTCCGGCGATGCGCGCGACGAACTGCAGCAGGCAATCCTGGACGAGGCCGCGGTGTACCTGCGTGGCCCGCTGGGGCGCGCATTGAAGCTGCGCCTGGCGCCACAGCTGCACTTCGCGCCCGACGAGGAACTCGAGCGCGGCAATCGCCTCGGCGAGCTGATCGGCCAGGCCGTCCGTGACGACCAGGCGCGTCACGTCGACGACCAAGGGCAGGATGCAGCCCCGGACGCGGCGGGCGAAGACGACGACCTCGCGCATTACGACAGCGACCTCGACGACGAAGCCGACGACAAACGTCCGTGAGCACGACCGACACGGGACACCCCGCCCCGGCACGCCGGCGCTGGCGGGCGGTGGACGGCATCGTCCTGCTCGATAAGCCGCAGGGACTCACTTCCACGCAGGCTCTGCAACGCGTGCGCCGCCACCTGCAGGCCGAGAAGGCCGGCCACGCCGGCACGCTCGATCCCATGGCCACCGGCATGCTGCCACTCTGTTTCGGCCAGGCCACCAAGGCTTGCGGCACGCTGCTCGGCCGGCGCAAGGCGTACAGCGCCACCGTGCGGCTCGGTATCGCGACCGACACGGGCGATGCTGAGGGGCAGCCGGTCACCGAAGTCGAGGTGCCGGACTTCGACGCGGACCGGCTCGAGCTGGCGCTCGCCGCAGTGCGTGGCGAACGGCTCCAGGTCCCGCCGATGTATTCCGCCCTGAAGCGCGACGGACGGCCGCTCTATGAGCTGGCCCGGCAGGGCATCGAAGTCGAGCGCGCGGCGCGACCGATCACGATCGAGTCGCTGGTCGTGACGGGGCAGGGCAATCGAACCCTCGACATCGAGGTGGTCTGTTCCAAGGGCACTTATGTGCGGGTCCTGGCTGAAGAGATTGCCAAGGGCCTCGGCACGCGCGCCCATCTGGTCGCCCTGCGGCGGCTCTGGGTTGAGCCGTTCGAGGCGGCGGCCATGGTCACCCTCGCCGCAATCGAGGCGACCCCCGCGGCAGAGACCACTCAAGCGCCCTGGCTGGCAGCCGTGGACACCGCGTTTCCGGACGTGCCGGTCCTGGCGCTCGACGCCGGACAGGCGCTCCACCTGTGCCAGGGACGCACGCTGCCAAGCCCGGCCGGCTTGCCGGCCGCTGCCAGTTACCGCGCCTACGACCCTGCGGGACGCTTCCTCGGACTGGTCGAACCGGGGGCGGCGGGGCGGCTGCAGGTGCAGCGACTCTTCGTGCCCGGAGCCGGCACGAACGGCAGCGATCCAAAAACTTGAGTAAAAGGGTGCTGTGCGGCTAAACTGCGCGGCTCACAAAGGCAAACATTTCTAGGTTTCGAGGTCTTATCACCGATGGCACTGTCCACCGAGCGCAAATCTGAGATCGTAGGCGACTTCAAGCGCGGCGCAGCCGACACCGGCTCCCCCGAGGTCCAGATTGCATTGCTCTCCGCCCGCATCAATGGTCTGGGCGAGCATTTCACCGCGCACAAGCGCGACCATTCATCGCGCCGCGGGCTGCTGAAGCTCGTTACGCAGCGCCGCAAACTCCTCGACTACCTGAAGGACAGCGACCCGTCGCGCTATCAGGAAGTCGTCGCACGGCTCGGCCTGCGCCGCTAACCGTCGCCTGCGTGTCCGGCCCGCTTTGCGGGCCGGTTTCGTTTTCGCCCCTCGCCGGGCCACAGCACATATTCGGACACCTCCAACCGTGAACGTCCACAAGACCAGCTTCCAGTACGGCCCCCACACCGTCTCGATCGAAACCGGCCGCCTCGCCCGCCAGGCCGACGGTTCCGTTCTCGTTGCCATGGGCGACACCGTGGTGCTCGTCACCGCAGTCGGCCGCCGTGAAGCGCAGCCGGGCAAGGATTTCTTCCCGCTCACCGTCAACTACATCGAGAAGACGTACGCCGCGGGCCGCATCCCGGGCGGTTTCTTCAAGCGTGAAGGTCGTCCTTCCGAGAAAGAGACGCTGATCTCGCGCCTGATCGACCGCCCGATCCGTCCGCTCTTCCCCGAGTTCTTCTTCAACGAAGTGCAGGTGGTGGCGACGGTCGTCTCGCTCGACCCGGAAATCGATTCGGACATTCCCGCGATGCTCGGCGCATCCGCTGCGCTCGCCATTTCGGGTATCCCGTTCAAGGGCCCGATCGGTGCAGCGCGCGTGGGCTACATCGAAGGCAAGTACCAGCTGAACCCTTCGACCACGGACATGAAGGTCTCCGACCTCGACCTGGTCGTGGCCGGTACGGCCGACGCGGTGCTGATGGTCGAATCCGAAGCCGAGCTGCTGTCCGAGTCCGTGATGCTCGGCGCCGTGATGTATGGCCACGAGCAGATGCAGGTCGCCATCAACGCGATCCGCGAACTCGCCGCCAAGACGGCCAAGCCGGCCTGGGACTGGAAGGCGTCGGCGCTCGACGCCGATCTCGCCAAGGCCGTCGCCGCGCACGCTGAGGTCGAACTGGTCAAGGCCTATCAGGTCACCGAGAAGCAGGCGCGCCACACGCGCGTCGGCGAGATCAAGAAGGCACTGGTCGAGACGCTCGCCACCGGCGACGGCGCCAAGTACCAGCCGCGCCAGGTCACCGACGAACTCGGCCGCCTCGAATACAACATCGTCCGTCGCCGCATCATCGCGGGCGAGCCGCGCATCGACGGCCGCGACATGCACACCGTGCGCAAGATCACCGTCGAGACGGGCGTGCTGCCACGCACGCACGGTTCGGCGCTCTTCACGCGCGGCGAAACGCAGGCGCTGGTCACGACGACGCTCGGCACGGGCCGCGACGCGCAGATCATCGACGCCCTTGCGGGCGAGCGCAAAGAGCCGTTCATGCTCCACTACAACTTCCCGCCGTTCTCGGTGGGCGAGACGGGCATGATGGGCTCGCCGAAGCGGCGCGAGATCGGCCATGGCAACCTGGCCCGCCGCGGCGTGTCGGCAGTGATGCCGGACATGACGACGTTCCCGTACATCATCCGTATCGTGTCCGAGATCACCGAATCGAATGGTTCGAGCTCGATGGCCTCGGTCTGCGGCACCAGCCTCTCGCTGATGGACGCGGGCGTGCCGCTCAAGGCGCCGGTGGCCGGCGTCGCGATGGGCCTCGTGCTCGAAGGCGGCAAGTTCCAGGTTCTCACCGACATCCTCGGTGACGAAGACCACCTTGGCGACATGGACTTCAAGGTGGCCGGCTCTGCCACCGGCATCACTGCCCTGCAGATGGACATCAAGATCGAGGGCATCACCAAGGAGATCATGAAGGTCGCCCTGGACGCTGCCCACAATGCACGACTGCATATCCTCGGCGAGATGGCCAAGGTCCTCACGGCAGCGCGTCCGCAGATGTCCGAGTGGGCGCCGACGATCATCACGATGAAGATCGATCCGGAGAAGATCCGCGAAGTCATCGGCAAGGGCGGCGCCGTCATCCGTGCAATCACGGAAGAGACGGGCACCACGATCGACATCGAGAACGACGGCACGGTCAAGATCGCGTCGGTCAGCGGCGCCGCGGGCCGCGAAGCCCAGAAGCGCATCGAACTGATCACGTC